>JADZBW010000053.1 GCA_020851885.1 Fimbriimonadaceae bacterium
ATGCTCCGCAATCTTAACAGCAATCAGAAAAGTCGTGCGAAAACGTAGAATAGAGAAAACCAATGAAAGAGCTTGATAGCCGCAAGCAAACCATTCTGCAAGCCGTCATCATCGAGTACGTCTCGGGGGCGGAACCGGTGGGGAGTGAACTGCTCGTTCAGAAGTACGAACTTGGCGTCAAGTCGGCCACCGTCCGCAATGAACTCGCTGAAATGTCCGAGCTGGGCTATTTGGAGCAACCACATACGAGCGCGGGCCGAATCCCCAGCGACATGGGTTATCGCTTCTATGTGGATCGATTGCTGGACAAACGCGAGCCTGACGCACATTCCAAAAACAAACTCGCCGATGTCGCATCCGAAGGCGATGTTCTCCAGAACCTCCTTCGGGACACCACCAGGGCCCTAAGTCGCCTCACCCACTTGATGAGCGTGGCGACGACGGTCAAAGACGTTGGCCTGAACATCAAGAGCGCCATCATCAGCGCGATCGGTCCCCATCAGGCCCTCTGCGTTTTCGCATTGAGTAACGGAAGAATTGAAAACAGGCTCGTAGAATGCCCGATTGGGCTGAGCCTGCAGGACATAGGAATTGTGAATGAACTCCTTGGCGCAACCGTTACCGGAAAGACCGTTCGCAGCCTGGCAAAAGCAAAGATGCCTACCGCCAGCCAATCCGCAGTCGCCGACATCCTCATCGCTTCCGTCTGGACTCAGCTGAAGTCTATCGTCAAGGATGCGACACGCGGGATGTTGGTTGCCGAGGGTGAAGAGTTCATGTTTGCCCAACCGGAATTCCAGCGGGACCTTGCCGCTTTGACCGACTTCATCGACTACCTCAATTCCTCGGACGTCCTCTACGATGCCATTGGCAGCCAGGTCAATACGCAGACGGTCACGATCGGCCGAGAAAACCGGCAGGAGCAACTTCACCAAATGTCCGTGGTACGGCAGAGCTTTTTCGTTGGAGAGAACGAGGCCGGCGTGATTTCATTGGTCGGTCCAACTCGCATGGCCTATGAGTCGGGCATTCCACTTGTCGGCTATACCGCCAAGGTTCTCAGCGAGTCCTTGACGAAGTACTTCGGCTAAGTCGGTTGCGCAAAAGAATTGGCGTTGGCCAAGAACCAGTCGTAGGCACTCCGAATCCCTTGCTCCAGGCTGATCCGGGAATGCCAACCGAGCGCGTTGAGACGCGATACATCCATCGTCTTTTCTGGGAACCCATCGGGCATCGATGTGTCCCATTCGATGGGTCCTCGATGTCCAACGATGGATTGAACCGTATTTGCAAGCTCGCGAATGGAAACGGAGAAGCCCGTGCCGACATTGATGTGACCTTCCACCCGTTCCTGATTGAGAAGAAAGACGCAGGCGTCGGCCACGTCGTTTGCGTGAAGGAATTCGCGTCGCGGGCTGCCAGTGCCCCAACAGGTCACCGGACTTCCGGGAAGGGCCTCATGAAACTTTCGGATCAGCGCTGGCAAGACATGCGAGGTCTTCAAGTCGTAGTTATCCCGATCTCCATAGACGTTGGGCGGCATTGCCGTGTAGTAGTTCCGGCCAAATTGCCGCTGGATGGAATCACAAAGCGTGAGCCCCGCGATCTTCGCGATCGCATAAGGAGCATTCGTCGGTTCCGGTTTGCCGGTCAACAACGCCGTTTCCGGTATCGGCTGAGCGGTCTCCCGAGGGTAGATGCAGCTAGATCCAAGGAATTGAAACTGATCGACATCGGCAAGGTGCGAACCCCAAATCAAGTTGTTCTGAATGATCAGGTTTTGGCCGATGAAATCAGCGGGATAGGTCCGATTGGCGTGAATTCCTCCGACTTTCGCGGCGGCGAGAATGACGGCCGTGGGTCGCTGCTCAGCAAGAAACCGATACACCGCATGCTGATCCATCAGGTCCAACTCTTGGCGCGTCCGAACCACGACGTCCAAATGACCATCGGCAAGGAGGCGACGGTAGATCGCGCTCCCGACGAGACCACGATGACCAGCCACGAAGATCCTATCGGTCTTCTTCAGCACTCTGATACACCTTGTATCCACTTTCTTTGACGAGAGCCTCTTTGCGGGCCGTATCCATGTCTGCCGCAACCATCTCCTTCACGAGGCCCTCGAGATTCACCTTTGGGACCCAACCAAGAACGTTCTTGGCTTTCGCGGGATCACCCAGCAAGGTCTCCACTTCGGTCGGTCGGTAATACTGCGCATCGACGGCGACCAGTTCTCGCCCGGTTCCCTTTTCGACTCCCTTTTCATTTTCATCCGATCCATGCCATTCAAGTTCAATACCAGCCTCACGGAACGCCATCTCGGCGAATTCGCGAACGGATCGCTGACGACCGGTGGCGACCACATAGTCGCCTGGCTGATCCTGCTGCAGCATCAGCCACATCATCTCAACGTAGTCGCGAGCATGACCCCAGTCGCGCAGCGCGCTCAAATTGCCCAAGAAGAGCTTGTGTTGAAGGCCAAGGGCGATTCTTGATGCGGCACGCGTGATCTTGCGCGTTACGAAGGTCTCGCCTCGCATCGGCGATTCGTGATTGAACAGGATGCCATTGGAAGCATGCATACCGTACGCCTCTCGGTAATTGATGACGATCCAGTAGCCATACATCTTCGCAACTGCATAGGGGCTTCGAGGATAGAAAGGCGTCGTCTCACTCTGCGGAACCTCTTGGACGAGGCCGTAAAGCTCACTCGTGGAGGCTTGATAGAATCGAACCTTCTTCTCTTGCCCAAGGATGCGAGCGGCCTCCAGAAGTCTCAGGACGCCAATTGCATCGACCTGGGCTGTGTACTCTGGAGAGTCGAAACTAACCTTTACGTGAGATTGCGCGCCAAGGTTATAGACTTCGTCGGGCTGGACCTTCTCCATGACCCGAATCAAGGACGTGCTGTCGGTCAAATCACCATAGTGCAAATAGAAAGGCAGTCCCTGCTCATGAGTGTCATGGAAGAGATGGTCGATCCGAGCGGTATTGAATAGTGATGAGCGACGCTTGATGCCATGGACTTCATAGCCTTTGCCGAGCAAGTACTCCGCGAGGTATGCGCCATCCTGGCCGGTAACGCCCGTTATCAGTGCTTTTTTCATAGGGTGAACGGCTAACTCTAGCAGATTCAGCGGATACTGCAATTAAAGTGCCAACTAAGACCTCTTCACAATCTTGGGCAATCCAATTGTCCAACGCAATCCAAAGCTGAACAGTGCCGTCGCGAAGCCAATGAACGGACCCTGGTGCTTTCGACGGAGCCTCCACATCAGCACCCAGCTTTCTGGCTTGTATTCGGACGAG
>JADZBW010000054.1 GCA_020851885.1 Fimbriimonadaceae bacterium
ATAAAATCTTGACCCACCCAGCGCATATGGGTGAACAAGGTGGAGACTTCTCAACCACCAACAACAACCTCTCCCCGGCAATCCTCTTCTCCCGAATAAAAGGTGAGATCAGCGCGAAGGCGTTCTTCCGGCGACACCTAGATGCTCTGCCGGTTTTCTATGACGAGAGCGATAACTTTGTCTGCTGGAGTTACGAAGGGCACGGCTCGCTCGCGATGACATGGCAGACACTGTGGTTCGCTATCGAGACCAGCCGAGCGGCCAAAACAGCGCCTGAATCCTGGTTTAACCCGAGTGTAATGGGCCGTTTCCTGATGGGAACACATGGTTTGAGAGACCTGGCCAGAGCCAGTAGCTACGCCTTTCCTCAATGGTGGGATTCAAAAACCAAAATGGCGGTAAACCAAAACGATCTTCCCCAGTTGGGAAAGGTGTACGAGCCATGGCAAGCCGGGCAGTACTCATACATCATGCTCGAAGCCCATGCAACGAGCGGTGATGCGTGGCAACTTGAAGAAGCAAAACTCGCCCTCTCAAACCTTTTTCATCGAGTGAACTACCGCGTTAAGAACAGTCTTTACGATAAATCCTTTTCAGACCCGGCAGATTTTCCCGTGACTGAACTCTTTGGGAACGGCTACGGCGCCGTCGCTTCCTACAAGCTCTATAGCCTAACAAAAGACCCCACATACCGCGATTACGGGAAGTATTTCTTGGCAACCTTGATGAGGCTCACCCCGTGGTTCGAAGACGACTCGGACCCAATTGCTCGTCGACTGCGCAGCCTGGGCCTGTTCCTGCCTCACGGTGGGGCGTATAACCCGACGCCTTGGGAAACGACCGAGGCGAATCTTTGCATTGCGTGGGTGTTGGCAAATGTCCCCGATGTTCCTTACCGTGATTTGCTCCTAAAGCTTTCCAACCTAAACCGAGTCAATAGCGCGGGCTTCTTTCCAGCGACGTGGGAAGAGAGTGTTCGCAAGCATTCAGGAAACGAGGCCGGGAAGACTCCTTTCCTTGCGATCGAACCCTTCTATACGTTCGAGGCTCCTGGGGGACACACCGGAGTTCCAATCCTCTATGCGCCGACATCACTCTGGAACTACTGGCTCTATGAAGCTCTGGCTTCCACAGACTCGCCCTCCGTAATGGTCCTCAACTTGAACCCAATTAGCGGCTATGAGGCTGCCTTGGCGTCGGCGGAACGATTTTTCTTGGTGTACAACCCGAGCCCATCGAGGAAGAAGGTTTTGGTCAAGATGAATCACTTGATTCCCGGACAATATGAGGTTACATGGGATTCGCCATCTGGGCGGAAACAAACGGCTCGGATGAGTCAGCAGGCGCTTCTGTCGGGAACGAAGTTAGAGGTCGCCGGAAAATCGAGCCTCGAGTTTCGCGTTCGCAACCTGGACAAGACGATCGCGACCCGAATCGCCGCACAAGAATCCGCGCAGAATGCTCTGGCGAGCGCTTATGCAGACCTGCATCGCGCGCCGATTGAGAGAGCGATGACCCACACGCGTGATTTTCAGCGAGCGACGAGTCTATTCCGAGAGAAGAAATATTCAGATGCGAAGACCGTCGCCGTCAACCTTCGCGCAAGTATCAGGCCTTGAATCCATGAACGCGATTACCAGAAAGAGAGTCCGAACGGCTCTTTGGGCAACTGTCGTCGCGCTTTGCGCATCGTGTCTGGCGATGCTGCTTGTCAACACGGTTGGATGGTTGGGTCACGTCGAGTTACAACTAAGCCCCAATCGCGGAATCGCCGCTTCTCCGGATATTGTGGTAATTAGCCAAACCCGCGAAACACTGTCACGATTGGGGCAAGATGCCGTGGACGAACCCGTCCCCCGTCGGTTCCATTCCCAACTCGTGCGTGCGCTGAGCAAGGCTGGCGCAAAGGTCGTTGTGATGGACTACGAATTCGGCGGCGAAGGCGATGAAAAGGAGAACCAGCTTGTTAGAAGGGCGGTCGAGGATGCCGCACCGACCAAGATCGTATTAGGCCGAGTTCAGCAGGCCGGCCAACAATTCAACGGCGACGGCGAGCCGTCTGTGATGTTCAACGGCAATTTCGTCTAGCCGGCGGTTCCGCTGGAGCATGTACTTTCCGGCTTGCTGATCCCCTACAACGCCGACCTTGTGATTCGTGGGTTTTACATTCGATATTTCGACCCAAAGACAGAGGTGTTTTATCCTCACATGGCCGTCTTGGCGGCGCTGGCAAGCCGAAATCAAACGCCAGATTCATTGGAACTGGATCCCAGTGGCGACGCGTTCGTCACCTCAGTGTTTCGATGGCCTATCGGAACTGGCTATGAGTATCGGGCACAGTGGACGGGGTCGAAGAAGGCGTTCCCAACATACGAATACTACAACGCCCTGAAGGCAGCCGAATCTCCTCGGGGAAGAAACCTCTTCGGCGGCAAGATTGTGGTCGTAGGCTCGGAGGTGGAATCGAAGGAGTATTTCCGCACGGACGCCCTGGGAATCTTGGTGGGAAATCAGATCGTTGCCCAATTCATCAACTCGCTGATCGGTCCGTCTGGAACCCAAACCCTAGGAACGGCATCTCATAGACACGCTCTTAGGATGCGGTCCTGCTCGTTTGTCAGTCGACTTCACGGGGAGCCGACGTTGCCAGTAACCGGTTATCGCATTCGGCGAGTCCGGCCTGGTCGCCGAGTCTGGCGAAAGCCCTTTTGCTTTCCCGCAGCCATCGGATTGCCTGGTCTTTCTCGCCAAGGGATAGTTCGACGGTGGATAACTGCAATTGCGTTTCAGCGATCCAGCGTGGATGCTGTCGCGCGGTCCAATAGGCGAGGCACCCGTTGAGCGCATTTTTAGCCTCCAACAGGCGCCCCTCGTTTCTCATCAAAATCGCCATTCGCGCCGAAATGTCGTGAACAAGGTCCGGCTTGTTGCCTTCTTTGGCGGCGACAAGAGCCTGTTCGAACCATTCTCGGGCGGTGGATGCAATCCCTTGCTGTTGAAACAACGTTCCCAGATCGCGAGATGCCATCGATACGCCGGTCTTATCATGCATCGATTGGAATGCCTTCAAGCCCAATTCAAGGTGTTGGCGTGCGGAAGCATATTGGCCCAGCTTGGTCTCCATACCGCCGATTGCCAACCATAGCGAGGGGAAGGTGACAACTTGGCGAAGCCGTCGGCGCATGACGAGGGCATCTTCGTAGTTTTGCTTCGCGTCCTCGAAATCGCCCCTTTCACACGCTAAATCGCCGGATAGTCGCAAGGCCTCTGCCAACAGTCCGGCGTTTTGATGCTTGGTTGCAAGCTGGACAGCCCTTTCCACGTACCGCTTTGCCGCTTCGAAATCGGCTTTGTGATAGGCTGAATCGGCGGCACTGACGCAGCTTACGTATTCCGTTCCCCAAGGTTCGCTTTGAGTGGCGCCGCCGGTTCCATTTGCGTTGGCGCGTCCTGTGGCGTAGACCACGATAAGCGCCAGGGCAGCGAAAGCGATAGACCCGAGCCAAACGGGGCCCGAGGATTGCTTCAGCGCTCTGGGTTCGGGAAGATCGTTTGCAAAATCCTCCGGTCCCTGTTGGGCTGAATCTTTATGATCACAAGCGATGGGCTCGCAGTATGAGTCGTCCCAATCCAAGCCGACATTCTTGAAGGCTATCGTGAGAGTTGGACGATCTACCCCTTGCCCCTTCAGGATTCGCTCCGAGGTCGCCATGCTTACGCCAAGAATGGCGGCTCTTTCCTCGCGGGTCAGTTTGCATGAGCCCGGTGCCTCCGACCATTTCTTCGCAATGGCCCGAGATAGCCTGCCAAGGGCTTCTGGGCGAAGTCTGACTGCTCTACGCCTGGTCCGCTTTTGATGGCTCATGTCTATTTGTCGCAACAATTTGTGAGCGCTGGATACCGATTATTTCGACGGTAGGAGTTCGAGTGCTTATCTTATCCTAATTTGATCTTGTGTTTCCCTGCCGCGTCCACGCTAAAACATAGAGGTTGGAAGCGCCGTGGGCTGAGACGGTGGCCACCTGTGGGCGCTTGCGCGAAGGCATGAATGATCTCTGGGGTTCGCTGCTTCAGACCGCCATCTGCAAGTTGCCCACAGGCTGGCACCGTGATGAATATCATGGTATTGGTAGATGGAGCCGTTCTTAAGAAATGGGTAGGTGCCAACGCATTGGCGCGTTGTAGGAGACGATGATGTTGAAAATCGATGCGAAATGGCGCTCCCATTAGTCTCGGGTACGGTCGCCTGCCTCATGTTCGGACTGGTTGCGGCCCTGAACGCGGTTCAGAAGGCCGAGCCTAAGAAGAATCACCGGGTTCATGTGGTGCAGTGGGCAAAGGACGCCAAGCTGAGCCGCAAACTCACGGACGAGGAGATCAAAAAGATCAAGGCGAGCCGGAAGAAGGGCGATAAGCGCCCGATCCCGGCTTACAAAGCGGTCTCCGGCGTCTGACCATACCGGACACAGCATATTTGGCGGCCTCGGAGGGACTCGAACCCCCGACGCCCTCCTTAGGACGGAGGCGCTCTATCCCCTGAGCTACGAGGCCGCGATGGGATTCTATCGACATCAACTCCAATCGCTGGAATGCCTCTGGATTGAATGTCTGAACACCATTATACCGGCACGTATTTGACTCGGCGAAGAGTCGAATCGGGCTTGCCGGACGGTAACCCTCGTGCCGATCGCTCGGCTTCCGGCTCTCATGGCAATCCTCGGGCGCATGAGACAGACCGCCACCTGCCATGCAAAGACGTGGATGAAGGATTGCCAATGGACGGGGGCGAAGGGATCGAATGCAACCTCTGGTCGCGCTCTGGCGTAAACTGCGCATGCGAGGAGTTCCTATGCCCAAGA
>JADZBW010000055.1 GCA_020851885.1 Fimbriimonadaceae bacterium
ACGAGCCTTTGCGACCATGCGCTCCACTGAAGGATGCCCTTCGACGAGGTCTCGCCATGGCGCCTGGCCAATCCACGTAACGCGAGTGCTTGGAGTCAGATCCTGAAGAGCCTCCAGAACGGGCAGGGAAAGGCAGGTATCGCCTAGTCGATCTTCACGGACGACAGCGATGCGGCGGAACGATCTCATAGCAATAGGCTTTGGCTGAATTGTGCTTCATTGACGACTGTATTGTGGGGACCGCGACCCTGCAAACGTTGATGAACCACAAGGCGCCGAGAGTGATTTCGGCTTCGGCAACGTCCCTGGCCGAATCACCTGTATAATCGGCCCGGATGGAACGGCTTATCTTCACCGTGGCGAGAGGCAAGCCAAAATACGCCGAAATGGCGATGGGATTGGGCCGATCTCTCAACCTTATCGGTGATGAGACTCCACGGGCGGTGATGACCGATATCCCGGGATTTGACTGGTCTCGCTATTTCGATTTCGTGTTTGAACCCAAAGCAAAGAGATCCGCGCTCGATAAGCTCCTCGCGTTCGACTATGTTCAGGCAGACTCAGTCTATGCGATCGACGGCGACTGCCTCGCGTTTAAGCGATTGGGCACGGTCTTCGATCATTGCGCAGGTATGGACTTCGCCGTGCAGGGGGCTTGGCAGACCGAAGGGAAGTGGCATGGCGCCGAAGTCGCAGACGTGCTGTCAAGGCACAAAATAGAACGCTTGCCCAAGTTCAACGGAGGAGCGCTCTTCTATCGGAGTACGGATTCATACCGGGCGCTACTGTGTGAAATGCAGGCGATCGAAGAAGAATATGGTTCCACCGGGTTTGGCGACTTTCGTGGCAATGCGTCTGAAGAGGTCTGTGTTGCCTTGGCGATGATGAAGACGGGCATCGGCGAAGTCATCAGTGACGAAACCAACTTCATGAACACCGGTGCGGGAATGCTCGGCAACCTGAAGATGGATATTCGGCGGAACCAGTGTTCCTATCTGTGCCGCCGTCACAAAATACGCTTCGTCGAACCGTCGATCTTTCATGCTTCGGAATATGCAAATTTCCGAATCTATTGGAAACAGCTAGCGCACCTCAAGCAACTGGAACGATACGAAGACGCCCATCCAGCCGGCTACCGATCGAGGTGGTTCAAGTTGCGAAGGTCTTTGGAGCGACGGTGGCTGAAGGCTCGAGGAACCCTCAAGTGAAAAGAGCGATCTTTGTGGTGGCCACCGGGCCGCACAGATATGCCGAGATGGCTCTTGGGTTGGCGCGCTCCCTCCAACTTGTTGGAGACGAGACGCCGAGAATCGTCCTCACCGATAATAGCCAAGTCGATTGGTCGCGGTACTTCGCCCAGGTGGTTAAGCCCTTTGACGATGGAACCAACAGCGTTTACTATGCCAAGTTAAATGCGTTGGAGGCGACGGACGCCGACCAGGTTCTTTTCATCGATAGCGATGCGCTTGCATTCAAGCGGCTGGACCCGATTTTTGAACTCTGCCAAGGTCGGCACTTCGCGGCGGTTGGCCGCTGGGAGACATCGGGGACCTGGTATGAGAAGAGTATCGAAAAAGTGTGCCAGGAGCAGGGAATCGAAGCTCTGCCCCGGATCAACACCGGCGTCCTCTATTACGAGCGATCGAGCCAGGCAGAAGAGATCATCGCGTTGGCCCGAAACCTGAAGCACGCCTATCGTGAAATAGGCTTTGAGTTGTTGCGAAGGAAAGAGTCGGACGAACCTTCAATCGCGCTGGCCATGGCGAAAACGGGAATGGGCGCCGTCCTTCCTCAAGGCCTGAATCTTAATGAATCTGGGGTCGGGCTCATTGGCAAGCTGCATCTCGATGTACTGTCTGGTCAGTGCCGGTACATCACGGGCAATCCCCACGTGAGGCTCGTAGAACCCTATATCTTTCACGCCCACTACTTCAGCAAGTTGAAGGTTTACTGGAATGAACTGAAGAAGCTCGAAAAACTGGAACGGTATCGCATTCAACATGGTCCACGATACATGAGCCGGGGGCTTCGATTGCGAAGGTCGATCGAGAAGCGATACTTGAAGCTGACCGGCAAGCTGTAGAGTCGCTGGTATGCTGCCTATTCGATGAGCAAGCGGATCGTGTTTGCGGTAGCTCTTGGGAAACCGAAGTTTGCCGAAATGGCAATGGGTCTCGGCCGTTCCCTTCGTCTCATCCGCGACACCACCCCTAGGGTCCTGATGACCGACATTGAAGGCTATGACTGGGGACGCTATTTCGACGAAGTCGTTCGACCAACTGGACCGAGATCCGCGCTCGACAAATTGACGGCCTTGGAGCATACGGATGCCGATCAAGTCTTGGCGATCGACGTGGACATGTTGGCTTTCAAGAACCTCGATCCCATCTTCGAGTATTGCGAAGGCAAGGACTTCGCGGTGCAGGGTCATTGGGAGACCGAAGGATCGTTTCACGGCGTACCCGTGCAAGAGATCTTGGCGAAGAACAACCTGGAGACCATGCCTAGGTTCAATGGGGGCATGGTCTATTACGAGCGCCAAGAATCCTATCAGCAACTGCTAGCCGCCATGAAACATGTCGAGCAGAACTATGATGAGTACGGATTCAATCCGTTTGGGCGCGGCCAGCACGCCTCCGAGGAGGTTTGCATTCTATTGGCGATGATCAAGCTGAGTCGATTTCATTATTTGATCCCCCAGGAAAAAGCCTTCCAGCATAGTGCGGCGGGCCTGGTGGGAAAGCTTCACTTGGATATCTTGAAGAACGAGTGCAAGTACATCTCGCGACAGCGGTACTGCGAGTTCTATGAGCCGATCCTCTTTCACGCATGGCGCGCTAAGGATTATCTTGTCTACTGGAAGCAACTGGACAAGCTAGAGCGTCTGGAGAAATTCGAGGACGAGCATCCGAGCATGTACCTTTCTCGCTGGAGCAAGTGGAATCGCTCCCTGCAAAGGCAAATCCTGCGAATGCGCGGAAAGATCTAAATGAAAAAGCCCAGGTCCAATTTGAACCTGGGCGTTTGCCAATGAATATCGATCTAGTTCTCGCTGCCTTCTTCGGCGACGACGGCTGGCTCTGTGATCACTGGTTCTGGAGCGGCTTTGGCTTTCGAAGGCGCCTTCTTCTTGGCTCCGACGGTACCCATCTCGACGCCAACTGCGCCTTCGGTGAAGCTGGCTTTGATCTTGATTCGGCGACTCAGCTCAGAGTCGGCAATCGTGGACCAATTGGCGCGATCGAGAGCCCACTGCCATCCAATATCCGTGCCTGAGTAAACAAACTCGACGCCGTCCTGGAGAATGTCGCTCAGTTTGGCCTTGAGATCATCCCTCTGGGCCAGGATCCGCTCGCCGGCAGCAAGGTTCGGCATGAGGCCAACGGTTACGATGACGGGCTCTTCTTCAGGCGCCGTCTTCGAAACTTTCTTTGGGGCCGAATTGTCAATACCTTCCTGAACCATCTGCAATTGGCCGACCATCGCTTTCGTTAGGCCGTTGTACTCCTCTGGCCACTTAAACTGCTCGCCATCGTAGATAGCGATGGCATGTCGGCCAGTTAGGGAAAGGGCGCTCGCGATGAGCGCAGCATCAGCCGGCTTCAGCTTTGGATTCGTCTTCTTTATTTGGTCGAGCGCGGTTTCCAGCTTTGTGAGGTGACAGGTGATCAAACAGGGAACTCCTCGGGCGATCCAGAGCGGATGCGCCATAATGGGCTAGTTTACCCGTTTGGGTGGAGGTTGACAGGACGTGCAAAATCGTTTCACAAGTTGGTTAATGGCGATCGGTGTGATCGCGGCAATGGTCGGATGCGCAGGACAGAGCAATACGAACTCCGCGATCGACAATCCGGCCGCTCGAGACTTCACGCCAACGAGAACCAACGGACGCAACGCGACCGGGAAAGAGCTGATGGTTGGCGTTGTGTTCGACAGTGGCGGACTCGGCGATAAATCATTCAATGACAGCGCCTATGCGGGAATTCAGCGCGCCATCAAGGACCTTGCGATTCAGGAGAAGCATGTCGAGAGCAAGAGCGAGAAGGACTTTGAGACGAATCTGACTGCGATGGCCGATGCCGGCTGTGATATCGTCTTCGCGATCGGCATTACGCAGCAGAAGGCCCTGGAAGCCGTCGCTCCCAAGTACCCAAACGTAAAATTCGCGATCGTCGATGCCTCGGTCAAGGCTCCCAATGTGCGCTCCCTCCTGTTCACCGAGCAAGAAGGCAGCTTCCTCGCTGGTTATCTTGCCGCATTGACTTCCAAAACGAAGAAGCTCGGATTTGTAGGTGGAATGGAGATCCCCCTCATCAAGAAAGTCCAAGCGGGGTACGAAGCGGGCGCCAAGACCGCCGATCCGACGGTTGAAGTCCTGCCCGCCAAGTACACGGGGAATTGGGACAGCCAGGATCAGGGCAAGGTCATGGCCAATGCCCTGTTCGCTTCCGGCGCCGATGTCGTTTACCACGCCGCCGGTCGAGCGGGCCTGGGCGTAATCGCGGCGGCGAAAGAGCAAGGAAAGTTCGCGATTGGAGTCGACAGCGATCAGGACGACGTCGAAAAGGGATTTGTCTTGACGAGCATGATCAAACGGGTCGACGAGGCCGTTTTCCAGACCATCAACGATCTATCGATGAACAAATTCTCCGCGGGCGATAAGATCTACGATCTCAAAGCGGGTGGCGTCGGCCTCAGCGAAATGAAGTTCACGAAGGACAAGATCGGCAAGGAAAACCTGGACAAAGTCAAGGAGATCACCACCAAGATCGCCAAAGGCGAAATCAAGGTGCCTTCGAGCCCCGAAGAACTGGCCAAATATATGGAGAAACTCGCGAAGAAGTAGGGGGTTGGAATTGCCCGGTTGAGCCTTGTCACCCGGGCAATCACCTTACTCCGCCTTGTCAGTCGAACAAGCAGGACAGCTTGCAGGTTCGGAGGTGCAAGCCGGAGCCGTCGGTGTTGTGGTTTCGGGGGTCGCTGCCTTCGAACTGTAGTCGTTGATGTGGAAGCCTGAACCTTTGAAGGCGATTCCAACCGGTTGGATGACGCGTTTCACCGAGCCTTTGGCGCCGCATCGACAGTCCGTCAAGGGATCCTCGGTAATTCTCTGTTCGACTTCAAAGGTTTTGGTGCATTGGGAGCATTCGTAGACGTAAGTTGGCATAGGCGATTCTCAAGTCCCATTTTGGCAGAATCGACCTCTAAGCGGTAGGGCAATTGAGCCATACTCTTAGCTTCGTCATCATGTTCGGTCAGACGTTCCAGCCATCCGATCTCGCCGGTGTCGGTGCGCTTATCATCTTGGAAGCGTTGCTGTCGGCGGACAACGCGCTCGTCCTCGCGATCATGGTTCGGCACTTGCCGAAGGCTCAGCAGCGAAAGGCCCTCCTCTTTGGCTTGGCGGGTGCCTTTGCATTCCGTCTCATTGCGATCCTCTTCGCCTCGATCGTGCTCCGGCAGTGGTGGCTGCAATCAGTTGGCGCCATCTACCTGCTCTTCCTTCCGATCAAGCACTTCTATCGCCATGCTCAGGCAAAGGATGTGAAGCCGGTCGGCGCAGGCTTTTGGCAAACGGTAATCGCGGTCGAACTCACGGATATTGCCTTCGCGGTGGATTCCATCTTGGCCGGCGTTACGTTTATTGACAATAAGCAGGACAAGATCTGGGTCGTCTACTTCGGCGCAATCATTGGCATCGTGCTCCTGAGATTCGCCGCGTCCATGTTCATCCGAGTTCTCGAGAAGTACCCGGTGCTCGATCATGTGGCCTACCTGCTCGTGGGTTGGGTCGGCGTTAAGCTCGCGTTCCTTTCCGGGCATACGTTCGACATGTACAACCCGGGCAGACTCTCCGTGGCGCTGCCGGAAATGCCGACCGTCGTCTTCTGGGGCGTTCTTCTCTTGATTGCGGGTCTTGGCACTGCGATTGCCGTGGCCAAGGGCCGGAAGGACACCGACATCCCTGACGACTGCGACGAGACCTTCGATGAGGCTCTTGACGATGAGGAAACGAAACCGTCCTCTGATGTAAGCTAAGTCGTTCGATTTGAGGCTGAACAGGATGTCGAAGAAACTTAGGATTGGGATCATTGGGAGTGGCGGGATCGCCCAGGGCTGCCACATGAAGGGATATGCGTCGATGCCGGATCTCTGTGAGATGGTCGCCGTTTGCGACGTCAATCCAGAAACGGCGAAGACGGCAGCCGATAAGTACGAAGTCAAGAAGACCTACACGGACTATCGAACCATGCTGGCGGAAGCGGAATTGGATGCCGTTTCCGTGGCTACTCCCAATGCATATCACATGCAACCTACCATTGACGCCCTTGCCGCTGGCGTTCACGTCCTGTGTGAGAAGCCTCTTGCCATGAACGCCGATGAATCCCGGAAGATGTGTGCGGCGGCCAGGGAGAGCGGCAAGATCCTCCAAGTGGCGCTTCAGCAGCGCTTCACCGGCCAGGCCCGATTCATGAAGCAGTTCATCGACGGCGGCAACATGGGAGACATCTACTATGCTCGAGCGCAGGCTCTTCGAAGACGCGGGGTGCCGGCATGGGGCGTCTTCATCGATAAGGAGAAGCAGGGAGGTGGCCCGCTGATCGACATCGGGGTACATATCCTCGATTTCACCTTGTTCCTCATGGGATATCCGAAGCCGGTGAGTGCGAGTGGCAAGACTTGGGACACGCTTGGAAAGAACCCGGACCTTGTAAACCCATGGGGTGAGTACGATCGAGCCAAGTTCACGGTTGAAGACTTTGCCGTGGGTCTCATCAAGTTCGACAACGGCTCGGTCGTGGTCTTAGAAAGCTCCTTCATGGCGAATTTGGACGGCGATCCATTCCAGACCCAGCTCTTTGGAACCAAGGCTGGAGCGATCGTGAAGGGTTGGGGTGAGAGCCCAATCGAAATCTTCACCGAACAAAATCGGCAGCTTTTCAATATGAAGCCGACCAACATTCCTCAGGTCGAATCAGCCCATGTCGATGAGGTCAAGGCGTTTGTCGATGCAATACTCCATGACAAGCCCTCGCCGGTTCCAGGTGAAAACGGATTGATCCTGAATGCTATCTTCGATGCTCTGTACCGCAGCAGTGAGACAGGCAAAGAAGAGTCCGTCGACATCAGCTATTGAGGTAGATTGAGCGAGATGAAATCCAAGTTGAACTTCGTCAAGTATGCCAGTGTGCTTCCCCTGGCACTGTTGGCAGTCGGATGTCGCTTCAAGGCGGTCGAGAGCATGCATTCTGCGACTCGCCCTGACCCAAAGGGCGGCGAGGTTTACGGTGATCCCTATACCTTTGGCGGCATCGCCGATGGAACCGGAGGACAGGTCGCCGCGACAACGCAAAGCATGGAGTCGCCTAGCTATAGTGATCCGAAGTTCAAGAAGATCGCGAGCAAAGAAGGATTCACCACGATGTCCGGCCATGTGGTCAGTGGCGCCAAGGGATCAGAAACGTCGGGCGATTACCAGCCGTTACCCACATCGGGTGAGGCGAAGCACGGGGCAGGCGGAGAATCCAAGCACTAATTGGCGATAAGGATTGGGTTGATCGGATGCGGGGAGGTAGCCAACTTTGGCCACCTCCCCGCGATCGTTTCGATTCCTTCGTTTGAACTTGTGGGGCTGTTTGAGCCTGATCCAGTTCGTCGTTCAGCCACCGCTGCCCGTTATGGCAACCCTCCCGTTTTCGACAACCTCGATGAGTTCTACAAAGCTGGATTGGACGCAATCGCAATCGCGTCTCCCGCTCCAACTCACCACGACCACGTGAAGCGTGCGGCAAGAGAGAACGTGCATGTACTTTGCGAAAAACCGATCAGTGAGGACGAAGGCGAAGCCATCGAGATGGAGAAGGCGATGCTGGAAAGTGGAAAGATTTTCACGATCGGCTATTGCTACCGATTCAGCCCGGTCAGCCAACAAATCCATCAATGGGTTCGTGAAGAAGTCGTCGGCAAGATCGGCGCCTTGCGATTCATCTACCTTTGGAACTTGCACGGAAGGTATGAGCAGGGCGAGGATGGCACTTGGATCGAAAGCCCTCGTTGGAAAGGTCGGATGCGGGAGGGCGGTCCAATGGTCGACTGTGGGGTGCACTTCATCGATCTGGCGCGAATGTGGACCGGTTCTGAAGTCGTTCGGCACCATGGTTCAGGCGCGTGGATGGCGGACTATGAAGCGCCAGACCATATGTGGCTGCACCTCGATCACGCAAACGGCGCTCATACTTGCGTCGAACTCGCATTCTCTTACGATCATACGGCCCGAGAACCTATGAATCGTTTCTCATACGATCTGATCGGGGATGGGGGCACCATTCGTTACGAACGTGAAGGCTATCTTCTCGAGGCCCGCAATGGTCAGGGAACCATTCGAGTGCCAGGAGCGAGCGAAAAGAACTTCCCGGGAATGTACGAAGCCTTCGCAGTCGCCATCAAATCAGGTGATGCTTCCGGCCTGCCAACCGCGAACGATGGCTTGATCGCCACTCGCTTGGCCCGAACGGCGACCAATGAAGTGATCCAGCATCGCCTGCGCCCAACGTCCTAGCCAGTTCGTATTTCCGAACGAAGTACGACATGATGACTTAGTAAGAAAAACATGTCGACCCGTTTCTCTGCCTATAGATGGCCCGCCATCGCCGCCGGCCTCGCCATCAGCCTGATCGCCGCCTTTGCGATCCCGCTGGCGATTGCGCCCCGGGTTGAACCAGTCGTGCCTCCCATTGAGGTCGTCGCGAAGTCCGACGGAACGGTGGCGGACCTGCGAGTCTCGGACGACGCAGTGGTAAAGAAGGGCGATGTCCTCCTGATCCTTGAGAACAAGGCGCTGGACGAGTCGATCAAGCAACTGGAAGCAAAGATCGAGCAGTTGAAGCTGGACACCAAGACGGTGGTCGTGGATACGAGCATGCTTGGAGCCATCGGAACCATGCCGATTCGCTATCAGGCTCCGAAGCAGACAACCATTCCGACTCCCAAGCCCCACCTCGAATCTCCCGACTTTTCAAAGGAGCTTGCCGCTTCCGGCAAAGCCCTGGACGGCCTCGCCGCTCGATTGAAACAGGCCCAGGCAGATGCGACTGAGAAGCGGGACCAGATCGAAGAGGCGTCCGGCGGAATCAGCCAGGCGCAAGATGAAATGGACGCCGCGAAGACCGCCATCGATCCTGCGGACAAGGAACTGGAGAAGAGCAAGCGTCTTTATGACATCGGGGCGATTGCGAAAAGGAAGCTGGACAGCTCGGAAGCGGCATCACAGGTCGCCCACGATCGAGCCGATTCGGCAGCGAAGGCTTTGGCCGACGCGAACTCGCGAAAGTCGGAACTTGAGGCCGACCTGAAGAAACTGAACGACGAGGTAGAAACTCTGCTGTCCAAGCTCGCGGATGCCCAGACAAAGCTGGCCGCAGTCGAGAAGAAATCCAGGGAAGTCCAACCCGCGCCACCCGCCACGATGATGGAGCGCCAGATCGAGTTGCCGAAGAGGCGAATCGCCTTCGGAACCGCCCCAATAGGAAGCACCGCTCCCCTCCCAGTCAAGCTGGTTGACGATTCAACGCCCAAAGAAGAACAAACGCTGGAGCAGCTTGAAGCGCAGCTAAAGGCTTTGAAGCAGAAGAAAGATGACCTGATCATCCGATCCCCCCTATCCGGAACCGTCGAACTGAAAAAGTCGATCCTAGGCTCAGAGTTGAAATCCGGCCAAGTGATCCTACAAATCCACCCCAATTGAATGCCAATTACGCGAAGCGCGTACCCGGCCCAATCCGGGTTTTTACGCCAAGCGTGTAGCCGATCCTATTCGGGTCGCTCCTACGGAACCGAACCGTAACAGGTCCGGCCGCAGTTCCCCATTGGCACCTATGAATATGAAATTAGCCTTTGGTGGCTGTCTTATTCTTACCCGCAACGGCATCTCATCAGTCGGCTGCCACAGAGGCAAAGGTACCAGCATGCAAGGTCTACCACTCGTATAGGATCGGTGAACATTGAATCGATCCTAAACCTACGCATCTGAAGGACGAAATATCGAACCAACAATAGAAAAATAAGGGCTATCCGAATAAAAGACCTGCACCTTTCCCGAACTTATCGTATTATAGATGAAATGGAGACGAGCAGGCTGGCCATCCGTGTGAGAAGTATGCGGACCATTATAGTTGGTGGATGCTACACTATCGCATTCATATTCCTACTTGCAGCGTATCTGAAAGCCACTGAATTTAGCGAGTTCAGCGAAGTGATTGCTAAGTCAAGGTTAGTTCCGAGGAATCTTGCTGCGATGGCGGGCCGTATCGTGATCGGAGCCGAGGTCATGTCTGCCCTTCTGCTGTTTTTTAGTCAAACCCGTTTACTGGGAATCAAGCTCAGTGGGCTTGTGCTCATCACATTTTTAGGCTACTCAGCATGGAGGCTGGTCTCGGGAATTGTAGAACCATGCGGGTGCTTTTCATCGCTATTTAAGGTTGCCCCGGTGTGGACTGCAGCCTGTGACGCCTTGCTATTGCTACTGTGCTTGTTTCTGAAAGGGAAGCTTTCGACATCTGCTCGGACCGTTAATCTGGCACGTTGAGGAAGCCGCGCGATAGGAGGATAATATGAAGTTACGAGTTGTGTTAGGAGTGTTTTGCACACTCTGCATGATTTGCTCTGGCCTGGTTGCATCAATCAAGCCTGTTTATGCAGATGTTGCTGTGCCCGGGACCGGCCTAAAGGGCAAGGGGGTTTGTGATGCTCCTGGAGGCTGCGATGGCAGCACGATTGGGTATGACGGTGTGCCCTGGCGCGATAAGCATTGTCAGGGCGATCCTTCAGAGAACCGAATCTATGCGGTCGTTATTAAATGTCGCTGGACGCCGAACGGGTCGGAAACGCAGCGGTGTGAGGAGCAGGAACTTATTTGCTACTGGCAGTTTGTCTATCAGGGGCCGAACTGCGTTGGACCATATGTAGAGCATCAACATGGTAAACAGGGTTGCTCTAATGGAGGACCTGGATAAGGTGCAGGGTTGGGGGCACCTGCCCCCAACCCATTGCAGG
>JADZBW010000056.1 GCA_020851885.1 Fimbriimonadaceae bacterium
AACATTGCCGGTTGGGTTCATCCAATACTGTCTCGTGTGGCAAGGGGTGGGATGGTAACGAGTCCAGAGAAGACCCGATCGAAAGCTGTTCGAGCCCCCTTTCTCGTGCTGGGGATGTTGTGTGTGGCTCTCGGTTACATCGGCATTGTCGTGCCCGGGATGCCCTCCACCGTTTTCTTTATCTGCGCAGTCTGGTCCTTTAAGCGTTCCTCTCCCAAGTTCGAGCTATGGATGCTGAACCATCGCTTGTTTGGTCCAACCTTGCGGGAATGGGACGAACATCGGGCGATCTCCGTCCGCACGAAAATCGTGGCGATCGTGACGATGACCGCATTCATGTCGGTCTCGATCTTCTTCATCAAGTCGACTCCAGGCAAGCTGGCCCTGGCTGTCGTTTGGCTGCTGGTCGCAACCTACATCGCCACGCGCCGGACCAGAGCGGCCACCGCTTAGAACTCCACTTTGGGTCTTTTGGATTATTGCGCAAAAGATTGGAACGTGACAGTATGACACTCAGGTTATATACTACTAACGAAGTATAGATACCTGACAACTTCGATTGGAGGAATCATGAAAACTCTTGTCCACGTCAATCCCCTTCATGAATTGCGAGGCTTCGATGAGATGATCGACCGGCTCTTCGTCCGACCGGTGGCGACGGCGCCGAGTGCGGTGGTCCTGCCCCTGGACGTCTATGAGATGGAAGGGAAGTTCATCGTCAAGGCTTCCGTACCGGGGGTCGCTCCGGAGAACCTGGACGTCCAGATTGAAAACGGAGTCCTGACGATTCGAGGTGAAGCCAAGCATGGATTTGAAGAGAGCGAAGTCAAGCTGTATCGGCGTGAGATCAGCTATGGTTCGTTCGCACGGTCCATCCGTCTGCCTGAGAACTTGAACCTCGATGAGGTGGATGCCCAATTCTCCAATGGTCTCGTGACGATCGCGATTCCTCGAATGGAGGAGGTCAAGCCAAAGGCGCGGAAAGTGCCGATTCGCACGGTACCTGAGATTCCAACCGAGACCAAGGAAGACTGATCGATTCGATCCTATTCCTATGGGCCCGAGCCAGTTGGTTTGGGCCCATCACGCTGTTTGGGCCTGCTCGAGAGTCTCGATGAACTGCGCTCGATCGGAAGCGGAGGGAATTCGGCAGGCTTCCAGTTTCCCAAAGATCCGGTACCTCATCTTCGCGATACGGTCATAGCCCCAATTGCGAATGGGTCTTGGAAAGAGGGCAATGAGGTAAGAGAGGAACTTGGGGCCCCCGCCCAGCGCCCGGAAGATCTGGATGGCGGCGTCTGACTTTTGAAGGACGACCTCGCCTGGCTTTCCCAATTCCTTCAAGAGGTACAGCGTGTTGAGGTCTTTAGGATCCTTGCCATGCCGGGGAAGGATTTCTTCGGCAAGCGGGCTTTGCAGCGCGGCGAATCGGAATTGCCGTTTGGTCCGGTCGCGGTCGAGGATGAACTGTACCGTTCGATCGCAGAATCCGCACAAACCATCATAGAAGACGATCATCAGATTGGAGAGCCTATATCTTCCTACTACCATTATGGACTTGCGCGTCGGTCGGCTTCTCGAATCGGGCCGGGTCCTAGGACGCCATGCGGTGATTTTTGTCCAATCTGGAACAACCCGCATTCTTTGGGCTAAGCTTCTAGGCCGATGAGGAAGCTCTGGGGTGGCGCGTTCGCCGAAGACACCGATGGGCTGGTCAATCGATTCGGCCAGTCGATCCATACCGACTTGCATTTCTGGCAGGAGGACCTGATCGGTTCGGTGGCCCATGCCCGGATGCTCGGCGCGCAGGGCGTCATTACCCACGAGGAAGCCAGTGTCCTCATGCGCGGGCTTGAGCAGATCCACGAAGAGGGCCCAAAAAACCTGCCTCAAGATGTGGAAGACATCCACACCGCGATCGAGGTCAGGTTGGGCGAGATCGTCGGTGAAGTCGCTGGCAAACTCCACACTGCGCGTAGTCGCAATGACCAAGTCGCCACCGACACCCGCCTCTATCTCCACAACGAGCTGATCGAACTTTTTGATCTCCTCAAGAAACTCCAGGGGCTCTTGCTCGACCAAGGCTCGCAGTTCCGAGACGCGCTCATGCCCGGTTGGACCCACCAACAGCGCGCCCAGCCGATCACTCTCGGGTTCCACTTGATGGCTCACTTCTGGGCCCTCCAGCGGCACGGCTGGCGCGCCGAAAGGCTGTTCGAACTCGCTAACTACTCACCGCTCGGCTCCGCGGCCCTGGCCGGAACAAGCTTCCCGATCGATCGGGAGGCGACCGCCCATGAACTCGGCTTTATCGCCCCCATCCCCAACGCCCTCGACGCAACCAGCGACCGTTCCTACATCATGGATGCCCTGCACGTCTGCGCGGGCATCATGATCGATCTCAGCCGAATCAGCCAAGAGTTGGTGCTCTGGTCAGGCAGAGAATTCGGATTCGTCAGTCTCTCCGATGGCGTCACCACCGGTTCCTCGATCATGCCGCAGAAGCGAAACCCGGACATGGCAGAGTTGATCCGGGGCCGAACGGGCCGGGTGATCGCTAACTGGGTCACCCTCGCCACCACGATGAAAGCGCTCCCGCTCGGCTATAACCGGGACACCCAGGACGACAAGCCGCCGCTCTTCGATTCGATGGGCAAGGTCAAGGATGCGATCAAGCTCGTTCACCTCATGCTCGAATCGGCCACCTGGAACCTGGAGCGCATGAGCCAATCGGTCTGGGGCGACTTTTCCACCGCCACCGACCTCGCCGATTTTCTCGCGACCACCGGCGTCCCGTTCCGACATGCCCACGAGATGGTTGGGCAAGTGGTCAGGGGCTGTCTGGAGCGGGGGCTCGTCTTAGAAGAACTCGATGCGGCCCGCCTGAGGGAGATCGCTCCCGATGTGCCCGCGTCCGCGCTCAGCGTTCTGAAACCAGGGGAGAGCATCCGACGCCGAGAGTCCCTTGGCGCACCGGGACCAAATGCCATGCAGCGTCAGTTGGAGCATGGCCGCCGCATCTGGGAGTCCGCAGGCTTCGGAAAGATCGCTTAGCCAACGGACATGGCGGTTTTGGCGTCGCTCTCTCTTTTACGGGAACCTGGCAGGGTTCGCTGCTTGGAATGCCTCCGCTAAGTCAGCTTCTTAAGGAGCCAGAGAGCGCAGCACAACTTGCTTTGCACGTCGCTGGTTGCCTGCCAACCCTTGCTTGAGATCACCGTGAGCTGGTTTAAGTCGCTTTCGAACCCGATCTGGGGGTTGGATACGTCGTTGTGGACGATCGCGAAGAGTCCTTTCCGATTTAGTTTCTCGGTCGCGACTTTCAGGTCAGGCGAGGGTTCGGCGGCGAATCCGACCGTCGGCTTGCCCGACTTAGCGAGTTCGGCGATGATGTCGGGGTTGGGGGTGAGTTCCAGGTTCAGCTTGGCATCCGTGCGCCGGATCTTGCCTTCGACGGGGTGGTCGATTCGGTAATCGGCGACGGCCGCCGCGCCAAGGATGAGATCGGCATCATCGACTTCTTTGCGGCAGGCCTCCAGCATCTCTTGCGCGGTTTTGACCTTGATCAGGACCGCATTACGCGGATAAACGACGCTCGAAGGGCCAGCGACGATGGTGACATCGGCCCCCATGAGGAGGGCGGCTTGGGCGAGGGCGGCCCCCATTTTGCCGCTAGATCGGTTGCTGAGAAATCGCACGTCGTCGATCGGCTCTTGGGTGGGACCGCTG
>JADZBW010000057.1 GCA_020851885.1 Fimbriimonadaceae bacterium
AGGATCAGATTCGACGAAAGGGTGAGTGGATCGACAAGACTCCCGTCATCAAGACGAAGAACTATGTCGAGCCAACTCAAGGCAGGGATAAAGAGGACGTCATCATGGTCCCAACCTTGCGATCGGGCCAGTAAGCCTCCCAAATCTGGGATATGGATTGAGAAATGAGGTTCAAGGAACTTCTGGACAATCCATATC
Organism: Fimbriimonadaceae bacterium; assembly: GCA_020851885.1. Lineage (GTDB taxonomy): Bacteria > Armatimonadota > Fimbriimonadia > Fimbriimonadales > Fimbriimonadaceae > 55-13. The sequence continues at coordinate 199 of JADZBW010000057.1, forward strand.
CCACCCCTATGAATCCCCTTCTTCAAAGGTCGCTAAGTGCTACACTTAACAGCCGGGAACTGCGCGGCAGCAGGCTGGCGAACCCCGCCAGGGCCGGAAGGCAGCAACGGTAAGTCGGTTCTCTGTGCGATGCACTATTCCCGGTATTCCCAAGTGATGGCCCGTGACGGCCTGTCCGCTGAACAGAGGCCTCACATTGGGTCGCAAACCACGTACTATAGACGTCAACGACGGCAATGTCCTACATCTCCCTCTACCGCAAGTATCGAAGCCAAACATTTGGCGATTTGATGGGGCAGGAACATGTCGTCAAAACGCTTCAGAATGCCATCACGACTCAGCGGATCGCCCACGCCTACTTGTTCACGGGGCCGCGTGGAACCGGCAAAACTTCATCGGCCAGACTCCTTGCCAAAGCTCTTAACGCGGAGAATGGACCAACCGCCGATCCACAAGACGACGACCCGATTTGTCAGCTGATCTCGGCGGGAAACTGCATCGACGTCGTCGAAATGGACGCGGCGAGCGAAGCGGGCGTTGAAAACGTGCGCGAAGCGATCGTGGACAGCGTGCAGTACCAGCCGATGATGTGTCGGTACAAGATTTTCATCATCGATGAAGTCCACGATTTGTCCGCAAAGGCTTTCGACGCTCTTCTCAAAACGATCGAGGAGCCCCCGCCTCACGTCGTTTTTATTCTCGCCACAACGGAATACAACAAAGTCCCGCCGACGATTCGGTCTCGATGTCAGAAATTCGAATTTCACCGCGCCTCGATTCAGGATTTGGTGAGTCGTCTGCAATATGTTGCCGACCAAGAGGGAGTCAAGATTGAACCTGGCGCCTTGGGGGCGATCGCGCGCATGGCCGATGGCGGATTTCGGGACGCGTTGACGCTTCTGGAGCAAGCTCTGCTGACGAGTGAGGGAACCATCACGCTGAATCATGTTTACGATCAGCTGGGCCTGGTTTCCGATGAAGTGGTCGATGGATTACTGATGGCGATCAAGGAGGGTGAGGTTCCGAGAATCATCGATCTCTTGAATGAAGTCTCCCGATTGGGTCGAGATCCTCGATCCGTGCTCGAATCGATGCTGCACCGGCTCGGTGATTTGACGCGCGCGATCTATGGAATCGATATTGGCGCCAACTCCGATTCCGCTCAGGAAGCCTCCATTCATGAGACGGCTGCCCGCATTGGCCGAGAAGAACTCCTGACCCTCCGGTCTGCGGTTGCTGATTCCCATCGCGAAATTCGAGATATCTCACTTCCTCGACTTTGGTTGGAGTCAGAACTGATTCGGTTGGCAACCCGAAAACAGGCGCCGGGACCGGCAAAACCCAAGCAATCGGAAGAATCAACGGTCGCCAAGGTGGAGAAGCCCCCTACCAAGCCAGAGCCAAAGGTCCAAGTGCCTGAGGCTGAATCACCCAAGCCCAAACCCGAAGCCAAGCAACAACCAGTGGAAGAGCCGAAGGCCGCAACATCAGCCGTCGTTGAAACGGGCGACCCGATGTTCGATCGCGCCGTCGCGGCATGGCGAGATTCCGTCGAAAAACTTGGTGCCACTTCCGCCTCGATGAGGATGAAACTAGCTGAGAGTAGAGTCGAATCCGTTCAAGACAACCATGTCGTCATCGAGTTTTCCCGCCAAATGGAACTTGATTGGATCAACGGCTTACCTAAGCGATTAGCCGCCGTCATCGCAGAGATGGCGAATCGACTGGGCGATGATTGGACCGTGGAGCTTGGAGTTGGCAAGAGACAATCGAACCTAGGCCAGCCTCAAGCGGTAGAATTGCCTCTCGAAGGTCAAAAGCTCGCGGACACGGTGCGCGAGATCTTCGGAACGAATTAAGGACTCAATATGAAGCTACCTAAGGGATTTGGCGGTCAAGGATTCAGCGGAATGCTGCAGCAGGCACAGCAAGCGATGGCGCGAGCCCAGCAGCTTGAAGAAGAATTGGCGTTGGAACGAATTGCGATCGACAAGGGTCCCGTGAAGGCCATCTTCGATGGCACTGGCCAAATCGTCTCGATCAAGATCGATCCTTCCATCGTGGATCCGGAGGATATCGAAGCCATGGAAGATTTGATCGTGAGCGCGGTGCGTGACGGGTTCACAACTGCCACCGACGCGCGAAACGCACGCGTGCAGGCGATCATGCCCAACGTTCCCGGCCTGGGTTAAGTCCGGTTCGGGAACCCGTCCTTTGGCTCACATGACCCTGCATCCACCTCACAAAAAGTGCTGATCAATGCTCTTCGCCCGACCCCTTGCTGAACTGATCGCAGAGCTGGAAAAGCTTCCCGGGGTTGGGCCAAAGTCGGCGCAGAGACTCGCCTATCACCTGTTGAAGGCAACTGATGCCGAAGCCAATCGGCTCGCCGACGTCATTCGGGCCGCCAAAGAGAAGCTTCGGTTTTGCGCTCGATGCCAGAACATAAGCGAGAAGGAGCTTTGCGATATCTGTCAGGACGCCAGGCGCGACCGTTCCACGCTCTGTGTTATCGCCGAGCCACGGGATATCGCCGCGATCGAGCGGATCAATGAATTTCGCGGTCAATATCATGTCCTTCATGGATTGATGAGCCCGATGGACGGCATCGGACCCGAGCAATTGAGAGTCAAGGACCTGCTGCACCGATTCTCGGACCATGAGATTCAGGAGGTCATTCTGGCCACCAATCCCACCATCGAAGGGGACGCCACCGCCCTCTATTTGGCGAAGCTTATCAAGCCCTTGGGAATTACCGTGACCCGACTCGCCCATGGGATGCCCGTGGGTGGCGAGTTGGACTATGCCGATTCCGCGACGCTTCTGAGCGCTCTCGAATACCGTCGCGAGATGTAGGTTCAACCCGCCATGATTGAATTCTTGCCAAAGGCGAAAATTCTTGTTAATACATCAAAAGATGTGGTATAGTTGTTTGTATAGCATCAAAACTAGAGGTATCAATGGCATTTCGTGGAGATTTGGAAGCGCTCATTTTGGCCGTCCTTGCCGAGGGCCCAAAACACGGTTACGAGATTTCGAAGCAAATCCTTCAGATGAGTGGCAAGACCCTGCGCTTTGGTGAAGGACAGCTTTATCCCGCCCTGCACAAGTTGGAAGAAGCGGGATATGTGACCGCGTCTTGGGTGCCTCAGGATGGAAAGCCCCCGCGCAAGGTCTATGAACTGACCGAATCAGGCATCTCGCTTCTCAGGAAGAAGAAGAGGGAGTGGGCGAAATTCCAAAGCTCGGTCTCGGCGATCATGGGCGACGCCCATCAACTGGGAGGCAGCAATGCCTAATTCCTGGAACGAATTCACCAGCGAGTTCCAGCGACTTGCCTCACGGAAGCTGACGGAGCGACGCATCGAGTCCATCCTCGAAGACCTGCACGAGCATGTGGATGCGGCTAAGTGCGATCCGGAATTCGCGGGCAAGTCGGATCGAGAAATCGAGTCGATCGTGGTCGCGAGGCTTGGCGCCCCAAGCGACATCATTGCGGCAGAGCAAGATTCACACAGGGTTGCCTGGCTACCAGTTTGGGTTGCGACAGCGGGCTTGATCTGGTGCGCTTCCTGGCTGATTGCCGGCCATCGGATTTTGACGCTGCAGATGCTGCCTTGGGGTATCTATGGAACCCCTATCGCCGTCCTCTTGGCGACCTTGGCCGGACGTCGCAGCAAGTTGTGGGCGCTCCTTGGTGCAACCTTTGGCGTTGCTCTTGCCATGACGATTGTTCTTGCCTTCACCTGGCTCAATCTATACTCGGTAGGGGGAACGGGTTACCTTCCACGATGGCAAGTGGATTCCGCGACAAAGGAAGTCCAAACCCTCATCGATCGGCAGACAACGGAATTACGCGCTTTGGAGAAAGCGAAAGCCGTCTATGACCGGTCCGACATCGAGCAAGCGAGGTTGCTCACTTATGTCGCTGGAAAGGGCTGGAAAGCGCCTTCCGGGAGCAGTAGCTGGCCCGAAGTTGTGGAGTACCAGTTTGGACCGACCTTTGCCTCCGCAGCCAAGATCTGGAAGAGCAGAACTGGACG
>JADZBW010000058.1 GCA_020851885.1 Fimbriimonadaceae bacterium
AAAGTTGGGGCAAGCGGTCAGGCCTCTTTCAGATACACTCCTTGTACGGTCCGGACAACATGGTCACACGTTGGGGCAAGCGGTCAGGCCTCTTTCAGATACACTGGCCTTCTCATCGTTCCGCCATACCGAAGGGTTGGGGCAAGCGGTCAGGCCTCTTTCAGATACACTATCCCCTCCTTAAAACGAGGGGATTTGAACCTGATTCCGGGAAGATTTTTCAGAAGAAACTGAGCTGGGAAGGCAGTTTTTCGGGATCACTTTCCGTTTCTCCAAAAAAGCAGCGCATTCGCGAATATTGAAGAGCGGTCAAGCTCAACAGCCTCACTTCTCCTTCCTCGGGAACTTGAGTTTCTATTCGTCGCTCATGCTTGTCCGCCGATTCTCGGTCTGCGCAGGGGCGGGCATAAACGCTGTACTGGAGCATGATGTATCCGTCTTTGAGCAAGAATTCCCGGAATTTGCGATACGCGGTTTTGTGCTTCCGCGTTTCGGTGGGAAGGTCAAAAAAGGCGACAACCCACATCGCCTTCACCCCGCCAAGGACTAAACGCCGGGAACCTCCAGCGCCTTGCTTTCGCCAAGAAGACATCGCCGAACACCTGCCGCATAATTTTCCAAAGCCGCGTCCAGCGGAAAGAGTCGGCCATCCCATTTCACTTCTGCGGTAAGGGCACGCATGACCCGACGTTTGAGATCGGGAGTGAGGTCCGACGGGAGTTCACTCTCCGATATCCTATCGTAAACTTCGCGATCGACCAAGACTCGGAGCGGTTCCATGAGGTCGTCGGCCAAAGAATAGGCATTATTGCGGTGGCGATGATGGATGCCGAGGGCCGGGTGCAGGCCCGCTCCCACAATGGCTCTGGCCAAGGCGGCCCGCACGACGATATACCCGTAGTTGAGCATCGAATTGGTGACTCTGAGTCCAACGCTTTCCGTAAACTCCTCGACTTCCTTTCCCCTTAGCCGGACAAACGCGGGGCTGAATAGGGCAGAGAAGTAGCGGTCGGCGGCGCGCCCCTCACAATAGGTGGAATCGCCACTGCGGACCTGATGGGCCAGCATCCCGAGCCCGGAGTCGTCTCCCGTCTTCTCGACCAGCAATCGCCCCTGGCTCCGAATCTTCTCTTGAATGATCTCCTGCCAGAGCCGTTTTTGAACCGGTTTTGACGCAGCGATTTGGCCTCTCAAGGTTTGGGAATGAAGTTCGTTGCCGGGATAGGGAAGAAGGTAGGAACTGGGCAGATGTTTGGGGTTGCAGACGACAATGGCGATGCCGTAATCACCGCATTCACCGAGAAGCGGACCGGTGACGTCGATGGCCTGATGGTCCAGAACGATCACCGCCAAATCCTCCAGCGGAACGCGATGCTCCCCCTGTTCGTTCTGGATCAAAAGCTGACGTTTCTCGATCTTCAACCGTCCTGGGTTGAGGATCGCGATGGACCGCTTCAATCGTCGAGCCCCTCCGAGAAGACGGTCTCACCACGTACGTTATGTACAATTCGATGTCGCACGTTGGTTAACCCTGCCGAGGACCGAACGCTTTGAATCATGTACGGATTCTCTGGATTGACCTTTCCCAGTTGTTGAGCAACGTAGGGTCTCCACACAACCATGTATACACCCGCCGAATTGGCTTCCGCTGAAAACTTGCTCACCACGCCAATCGTTCCGTCCGCCATCTCCACCATGTCTCCCTTGCAGATCGACATCACAAACCGCCACCCCTGGGGGGCGGCCTTGTGCCGGATGACCGCCTCCTTCCGCTGCCTCCGCTGAACCGCCTCAATGCACGGCACGACCTCCGCGCGACGCTCAAACGCGCCTTTCTTATTGGGCGTGAGGCACTCCCAGATCACCATGTGGTGGTTATTGCCCAGAGAATAGGCTTGCGCCGGGCGGCCTTGCCCGTCGTAGCAGACCAGCTTGGTCCCAACCACCCGCCGCTCCATCGGCTTTCCGCCGGGCGTTTCTGGTCCGGGAGTTTCCGCGGTTTCCTTGTGCAGCTGTCCGCTTGCCCGCCGGTCTGGGCGATGGACCACCGGGCAGGTTGGAATCATCTTCTCGACCTGCTCTCGCAAGTTCGGGATCGGAGATTCGATTGGCTTCCGATCCGGCTGCTGAAGCTCCTTTGCCTTATAGAATGCCGCGACCTTCATGGCGGCAGATCGGTCGGTTAGCGCGATGACAACCGCGTCGACGGCGTGATGGCGATAGTCGGAGCGGGACTTGCCGGGCTTGGGTTTACCTTCCTCGTCGTACTCACTCTGGTGTAGCGGAACCACCTTGTTCAGGCCCCACAGCCCCCGGAGGTGGCCAGTGGCTGAGCCCTGAGTGACGGTTACGTCCACCGCCAAACCCCATTCGAATATTTCGCCGGTTTCTGGGTCTGGAACTTCCTCAATGATGGGGCCCAAATGCTTCACCATTGCCAGTATCTCTTTAGCAATGTAGCCCGTCGCGGTCAGATGTCGCCCGGTAAACCCGCCTTCTGGGAGATCTTTGGCAAGAATCCGCTGACGCTTGAAAGAGGACTGCTTCGCTAATTTGCCTAACACTTCCTTTTCTTTCTCATTTGGACTAATGAGGTAGTCCGGCTTAAGTTCCTTAACGTGGGTGACGATCTTTGCCCATAGTTCAGGGTTGTACTCCTGGATGGCTTGGTAGAAGCACTTGTCTTTTTTGATACGAAGATTGAAGTCCCTGGTGCAGAGGGCTAGGTTGCTTAGAGAGTTGTCGAAGTTATGGCTGCGAGGCACAATGTGGTCAATCTCGATATCTGACTCGCAAAGGTCTTTGACCGATCCGATAGTGACGTCTGGCTCATAGGGCAGTTTTGTGCCGCACTCATACCATAACGCCACCTTTTTGAGGTTCCTTTCGTTAATCGGAATACCATGCTCCGCCAGTAGCTCCCTGTGCCTCTTGCGAATCTTCTCCTTTACCTGCATCACCTCCGTTTCCTCTTCTCTTTGCTTGGCACTCTTGGCTAAATCGCGAGGGAGTTCAATGCGGATGGCCGCAGGCTTGCCAGAGCGCTTAATGAGTTGATTGATCACTCGAATGGCGCTGTAAACGGAGCATTTCACCAACGGGTGGCGGATGCCTTCCGCCATCCTGGGTTCCAGCAGGTCGAAGATTTCGCCGGTCGCATCGGGATTGGTATGATTCAAGCCAACCGCCGCACAGGCTTCGGAATAGACCTTGTCCCGTAGCATGTGGGGCATGATCTTCTTGATCGCCTTCAGGCTGAGGTTGAGATAGCCTTTGGGGAGGTCCAGGGTGGCAAGGTTGGCAGCTTCGCTCTCGGAAAGCTGAACCTTGTTGGGTCCAATGGGACGCTCCCGGAGAAACTTGTAGATTCGGGCGGCTGCCGGTTTCATCTTCGGGTTGTGCTTCTTGACCCCGTTCTCTCGAATGTAGATGGGATCGTTTTGGACGGTCAAGAGAATGCCAACCAGGTTCTCTTGACCCTTCGGGCCAAGCTGATCCCACTTTTCGCCGATGACCTTCCGGATGTCGAGGGCGGTTTTGCAACCTTTCAGTTTTTCTTTCTCGCCGGATTTGGGCTTCGTGCCCGATGGTTCGACGCTGAACCGAGCGGTTGGAAGTTCGATGGCGTTTTCGGCGTCGGGCCGGGAGAGGTCGTCGCCCTGGTCTCCTTTTTGCTGAGCCCGGACGATGGCGCTTTTGGCGTCGGTCCAGGAGAGGTCGTCGCCCTTCATGAGCAGGTTGGCCAAGGTTTGCCGTTCCGCTGGCGACAGAGGGCGTTCCTCCGAGTTTAGCTTTGGCTTGATTTGGAGGTGAGCTAGGTCCTGGGCGATCCGGTATTTCTGGGCCGTGAGAGAGGCGGCGGCGATCCGGTTCTCCTCCGGGAAAAAGATGCATTTGCCCCGTAAGCCGATTTGGGCTCCGACCGGAATCTGGTGGAAGATCAGGTCTTCGACCTGTCTCTTTAGCTCCGGTGTGAGAAGCGGGTGGTGCTTGGATTGGGCGTTCCAAATCGCGTGGAATTCCTTCTCAAGCATTGCGCGGTCATGCCGGACGAAGCGCTGCTTCAGCTCTTCCTTTGAAACGTCTTGCCGGTGCTTTTTCGTCTTCTTGCGAACAGGTTCGCCATGCCGCATTCGGTTCGCCAAGAACGCGCCTATGGTTGGGAAGCCTTCCATCGCTTCTCGGGTTTGCTTGATCTCGCCCTTGACCAGGCCGGATTCCTCATCGTCGGTATCGAACTTGGCGTCCGTTTGCGCTCCGACACCTTTGAGCATGAGGTCCCGTGGGCTCAAAAAACCGCGACGTTGGTTCAGATGGCAGAGTACACGTCCGACGTGGAACGGTTCGAGTTTCTCGGTCAACGCTTTGGCCCGCAACGCGTACGGATGCACCTCGATGCCATTCTCACGATGGCGGCAGAACATCTCGACTCGCGCTTCCTCCGCCAAAGGAAGGAATCCCTTTTCGGCCAGGAGGCGATAGAGCGCCTTCTTTCGATCTGCGCGCCGTTTCAATGTTCGGCGACTTCGGCGCTTCATTCCCCGGTCGCGGCTCTTCAGGCCGGAGGTCGCGTCACTGTCTTCGGTTAACGGGCTGTTGAACACGTAGGTACCGAAGCTTTCAATCCGAGCGTTATCACCATGCTCGATTACCGCCCAACCGACATTGTTCAGGCCAAGGTCAAGTCCAAATGCATATTTTGCTGACACTCATGTATAATATCAAATGTATCTGAAAGACGCCTGCGTTTGCTCCAACAAGAGAAATCGTAGGAACACCGCGAAAGCGGTGCACTAAGTCCGCAAGCGTGCGCGCGGCAAAAATTGGGCCTAGGTAGAGGAATCTGCCTAGGCTCTTTTTCTTTCCCAGTCCGAAAGCGCAAAGCGATCCGTCATCCCCGCCACATAGTCGACCGCGCCTTGGACCCCTTCATACCCCTCGGGCAGGGTGCCGGGCTGGAGGTAATGCGCAAAGAGCTGCCGGATCACCTCCTGGGCATGGTGAGTCTCGGTTCGCACCCGCTCCGGTTCCAGATACACCTTCTCGAACATCCAGTCCTTCAGGTGGTTCATGGTCTCCAGGAGCTTCGGCGAGAGCATGATGGCGGGCTTTTCCAGACTGTGCTGGACCACGTCGTAGACCATGGTCTTGATGCGATCGGTTTGGCGCGCGCCCAGCCAATCGAACTCCGATGGGAGGGAGGGGATGACCCCGGCACGGATGGCGTCGTCGATGTCGTGGCTGAGATAGGCGATACGGTCGCTCACCCGGACCACCGCCGCTTCGAGGGTGGAAACGGGCTCGCCGTCATAGGCGCTGAGGTCCCGTTGGCCCTTGCTATGCCCATCGATCCCTTCCCGGGTCTCCTGGGTCAGGTTCAGCTTCTCCAGGACGTCGACGATGCGCAGCGATTGGGTGTAGTGGCGGAAGGTGGAGGGGGAATGTGGGAGTGGGGGACGGGGAAGGGAGGGGGATTCGGTTAACTCCTTCAAGCACTCATCGAGCGCCTGTTCGCCAGCGTGGCCAAAAGGGGTATGGCCGACGTCATGGCCAAGGGCGATGGCTTCCGTGAGGTCCTCGTTAAGGCGGAGGGCGCGGCTGATCGTGCGGGCGATCTGGCTGACTTCGAGCGTGTGGGTGAGGCGGGTGCGGTAATGGTCGCCGGTGGGGGCGATGAAGACCTGGGTTTTGTGCTTGAGGCGCCGGAAAGCCTTGGAGTGGAGGATGCGGTCGCGGTCGCGTTGGAAGGCGGTGCGGATGGGATCGGGGTCTTCGGGGCGTTGGCGACCTTTGGAGTTGGCGGCGAGGGCGGCATAGGGCGAGAGCCAGTCTCGCTCCCTTTGCTCGGTCCTCAGGCGCACTTGGTGATCCACGGATACAGGGACGAGCGAGGGCCGGGAATCGGCGCGGTAGGCAACCGGATAGGAGTTGATGCAGTATCGGAGTTGAGTGAACGCACCTGAATTCGAGGTGATGGGGGGAGTAAGGTTCAGTAGGCAGATTGGCCGCAACGAGCGCAACCACCTTGTCCTTTTCCCCTGGCACGAGGGCGGCGGCGAGGCGACTCGGTGGCCTCCAGAACTTCGACGTCTCCCTGTCCCAATTTGAGCAACAGATCTCTCAGATGGTTGTAGGCAGGTTATCGGCGATTGAGGAAAACTCGACGTTCTTCGCCACTGATGAGGGAGCCGATGATATCTGCCTCATCCAGTGTTCGACAATCACTTGCCCGGACCTCAAAGGAGCGTTCACTAACCGTGCAATCTCGCGAGCGTGTTTCGTCGAGCAGGGCGATGAGGAGCAGCACTTGCGTGAGACGTCGCGATCCAAACAGAGCATTGCCATCGACCATCAACTCTCTATGACTACTGCTATTCGTCCTATGACCATGAAATTGGAGTCAATTATGGCTTCCGCCAGAAGCGGTATTTCAGGAGGGTCCAGAAGGCCTCCGGGGCGTCGGTCCAGCGGATCTTCTTGCCGGCGGCCTTGGAGCGTGGGATATAGGTGATCGGCACTTCGGCGATGTGCTTGCCCAAGCGAATGGATTTTGCGGTGGCTTCTGGGCAGAACTCGAACCGCTTGCACTGGAGGTTCATTTCCTGGAGAACATCGGTGCGGAAGGCCTTGTAGCAGGTGGCTTCGTCGGTGATTCTGCGCCAGTAGAGCATTCGGACGGACCAGGCGAGCATGAGGTTGACGATCTTGTTGGGAATGGCCATGCCTTTCGGCATTCCTCGTTGGAATCGGGTGCCGTAAACCACCGACTCCTTGCCGCTCAGGATGGCTCGGACGACTTGAGGGATCTCCTCGGGGAGGTATTCGAGGTCGGCATCCTGAATGATCGTCGCGAGCCCGTTGGCGTGGGGGAGGGCTTGGCGGATGGCGGCGCCTTTGCCCCCGCGCGCTTGGTTGGTCAGGACAAGGATCTTAGAGCCGAAGGACTTGAGAACGGTAGGAGTTTGGTCGGTGCTGCCGTCATCGACCACAATGACCTGCATTCGAAGAGGCACGGCGAGCAACCGCTCGACGACTTCGCCGATCGTATCCTCTTCGTTCAGAGCCGGAACGATCACGGTAACGTCGGGCTGGCCTTCGGGCATTAGGGTGATGATACTTTTCCTGGCGTCCTCGATTGCTAGGGATCGATCCGGCATCCTGGCCGGAACGGTGCCGCAGAGCGGGACTCAGTGAAAAAGCAACCCTATTTGCCCGATCCAAGTTCCAAGGAGCCGATCGGGGATCTTGGCAATGCCTTCGGCGCGAAGGGTTTTGCCATGGATTTCGATCTTGTTCATGTACAGGGCGCCGAAAAGCTTCAGGTCTTTATCGAGATCGAGCACAGGGTTGATAAGGCCCAGGATTGTCTTGCGGGAATTCGGGTTGGCTTCCTGGCCGTTGACCTTAATGTTCGCGTCGACGAGTTCGATGCGATTGCCACCGACGGGCTCGAGGCGGCTTTCGATCTCGACGAAAGCGTCGAAGGAAAGGAAGCGACTCTGGCCGGAAATGAAGACCTTGTCCTGGGAGAATTGTAGTGAGACCTCCTTAAGGAGCGGGTGTTTGAAGTGGATGTAATCCAGGAGGTCGGCTTGGTCGACTTCGACCGTTCCAGTTCCGGTTCCACTTTCGGTCAATCGGATTTGTCCCCGTCGTTGGGCCAAGCCCAGATCGAAGCGACAGTGGGTGATCCTGGCATCGAGCCTTTTGACTTTGAGTCCGGTCAGTTGGAAGTTCGTGAGGGAGATCTTGAGCTCATCGAGGCGGCCGCGCTTCGAGCCATAGGGCTCGGTGAAAAAGGGTAGGCCGTCGGTTGAGAACTCGGAGGCGCTGATGGTGGCAGACTTGATGCGGCCCGCCATCGCTTGAAACGGGTCCAGTTTGGTGCGAACTTTGACGAAAACGGCTTCACCGGTTAGGCGGGTGGCGATGTCCTTGGCGGCGGCGTTTTCAAATCGGCGGACTTCCGAGGAGCCAACGCCAAACAGCAATCCGACAAGTCCGACCGCAACTAGGAACAAGGAATCATCTCCTTACGTTTGAATAAATCGTAGTTCATACTTAGAGCCGCTGCGCCGAGGCAAAACGCGTCTTTGGAGATTAGCCCATCGTTATTTGCCCCATCACGGAGTACCGATAGAATGTCTGAGTCAGTTGTCGATCCGATCGCCTTGGAAGTTGTCGATTCCTACGATCTTCTGCGTGCCGAATGCGGCCGATTTCCAACGAACGGCTTGACGCTGGTCGAGCTCTCCGGCGAGGATCGCAAGGGTTGGCTCCAAGGCCAAGCGTCGAACAACATGCGGTCGATGGACCTGGGGGCCTCATCGGCGTTCTGCCTTTGCGAGCCAACGGGTCAGATCCTCGCGGTCTGCGAGCTTTGGTCCCTGACCGATCGATTTATCGTGGCGCTTCATGAGGATTCGCTTGGGAACTTCCTCAAGCGGGTGGAGCAGATGGTCATATTGGAGAGCGTGGAAGCGAAAGTCCTCGACGGGTATTGCTCGATCAGCATCCAGGGGCCGGACGCTACCAGGCGATTGAGTTCGCTATTGCAGTTGCCAACACTGGATGCTGGAGAGTGCGAATTCGAAGGGGCAAGCGTCGCGCTGCTCCGCTCGAATCGCGCGGGAACGGGTGGCTGGGACGTCATGGTCCCGTCAGACGCCAAGAAAGCGGTTAGGCGTCTCGAAAATGAATTTCCAGAGATCCACCCTGACGCTGCCGAGATCGCCCGCATCGAATGTGGAATTCCGAGGTTTGGCCAGGATATCTCCAGCAAGACGATGCCTCCCGAATTGGGATCTGCTTTCGATGCTCGACACGTTAGCTACAACAAGGGTTGCTACACAGGTCAGGAAGTGTTGATGCGAATTAAGAGTCGGGGCCATACCAACCGCACCTGGATGGGGCTCATTGCCGATGACCCCATCGAAGTTGGCGACGTCGTCAGCCATCCTCGCCGACCCGACGCCGGCCAAGTAACGAGCGCCGCGTTTTCCCCGGCCTATGGTCCGATCGGCGCGGCAATGCTCCGGTCTGAGGCGGCGCTCGATGGTGACACCGTAACGGTGCACACTCTGGGCGGACCGGTGAGAGCCGAAGTTCGGGAAATGCCTATTCTCCGGATGGAGTAGAGCCCTTCTTTGCCTGCATCGCCATCATGTGTCCTCCAAGGAGCGCAAGGATCACCACGCCACTGGCGATCGAGAGGATTCCTGCGGGCAGCCAGTCTCCCGACTTCAGAAACTTGGGCAGGAATTGGCCGGTTACCAGCACCGCCACGATCAGAGAGCCTATTCTTCCCATCCTCGGATTGGATTTTGTCAGCCAAAGCGTAAAGAGTATCAGGGCGGCGATCGCCGCGCCGGCAATCAAGGAGACCGAGCTCTGTTTGATCGCGAATCCGTAGATTCCGAGTCCAAGATTCAGCGCCGCATAGAGCATTAAGAGAACGTTCAATCCAAGCATTGGGGGCAGGGTACCCGGCCATTCGGAGGCCCGTGAGGAACTCAGGAAGACCTCCGGTAGGCGTGGGGTGACTTGTGCCCGCGCACTTCTTGAAATTGGAAATCGCATCGGGACAAGAGAAAAAAGGCTGGCAAGTCTCTCAACTCGCCAGCCATGCCAATCCCACCAAAGCGGCGGGGTAGCGGCCCCTCCTTGTTAAAGCGTGGAAGAGTGCCTTGAGGACTTTGGGGATCTCGCTCCAGGGGAGTTTTGAACCATCACGCTATCTGTCCCTACCCAATATGAGCGCATTTGAGTTCCCAAAAGTTCGCGCCTGCGCCAATTAAGGCGAAAGGCCCCAATTGATGCTAGGTCGAGCCTGCTTCCCGTGAGGCGATGGGCCCAGGCGGTTCCCTAACCGAATTGCGCAAGATGGATA
>JADZBW010000059.1 GCA_020851885.1 Fimbriimonadaceae bacterium
GCCCTTGTAGATCGCGGATGGTCCGCCTCAGTCATGGGCTCGCGATGCGATTGCGATGCCTTTGGTGCCGTGCAAGTAGCTCGAATACATACCGGCCGCCCCATTGACGCAACGGCCATCGAAGAAGAACTTCGCGCCGTCGGGGAATGTATATTCGACGGAATAGGTGTCTAGGTTCTGATCCACGAATGTGACACCCTCGGCGTTCTGTTTGTAATGGCGCCCGCCCAGCGCCTGGGCGCTCACGGGAACCGTGTTCTTCATCCAGCAAGCCTGGTCGATGATGTGGATGTAGAAGTCACTGAAACACCCACCACTTGCCCAAAGGAAGCTGTGGAACCGTCGGATCTGATAGTCGAGGTGGCTGATGTCGTTCGGCTTGGGCAGCGAATCGAAATAGCCAGCCGGGCCGTGCATACGGTATCCACGCATGAGCAGAATTTCGCCGAGTTCGCCATTCTGCACTCTCTTGTAGAGTTCCTGCAGGTTGCGCGCATGGCGGGACATCAGGCCCACGCCGACTTTTAGGTTGGCGGCGGATGCTTCTTCACCAAGCTGCAGCATTCGCTTGCTGGTCGGACCGTCGACCGTGACCGGTTTCTCCATAAAGACATTGAGCTTCTTCGAAATCGCGTATTGGAAGTGAACCCAGCGGAAGGCGGGCGGAGTCGTCAGAATAACGATGTCGCCAGGCTTGAGGCAGTCCATGGCATGTTTGTAGGCATCGAATCCAAGGAACTTGCGGTCTTCGGGCACGTCCATTTGGGGCCGGTGGTCCTGGATGAGATTCTCGTAGCTGCTCTTGAGCCTGTCGGGGAAGACGTCAGCCATCGCCACGAGAATGACGGGCCCGCTCGTCGTGGCCAAAGCGTTGACCGCCGCGCCACTGCCCCGACCGCCACAACCCACGAGGGCGACTTGGATGACATTGCTTTCGCCCGGGTGGACGTTTGGCAAGGTGAATCCTGACACGGCGGAGGCGGCGGCAAGGCCACCAGTAGCCTGTATGAACTTGCGTCGCGAAATGGAAGGGGTCTTTTCACTGCTCATGGTTGTTGCTCGCGAGACACCGGTATCGCGTTGGTTCCAGTCGGCATCTCACCGAAATGGAGACTACCAAAAATCCATACACGGTGGGGCGACAACACTGGAAGTTTGCGAAAAAGCCTTCTTATGTCGAAGTGGTTTGATTCAGATTCAGATCATCTTCTCACGGATTGGATGGTTTGTCGCTTGGCGCCGTTGGGTCAAAAACCTGGATCGGAGGCTTGGTAGGCTTGGCCCGCTCTTTTTGAACGATGACCGGCCGAGGCGAGTCCGGAGCAGGGGAAGGCGCGGGAGGTGTCGGTTGGATGAAGATTTGAGGCTTCACTTCCTTCTCAGTCGGTGGTTTCTGGCCGATCGCATTGACCTTTTCAACCAGATCGATCCCGAAGAGCTGTTTGACCTGTTCAAGTACGGAGATCGTCTTGCCGGCCATCTGTCCGCCGGAGGATCGAGAATCGATCATGGTCACCTTCTCGACCTTTGTCTGGGGAATCGTTTCGGTCAAAGCATCGACGATCCCACTCAGTTTCTGAGTCAATAGAACCTCTCGTGCGCTTGGACCCGCCTGTTGATAGGTCTCAGCCAACCTTAGGAGGGCGTCGGCTCGGGCTTTCCCTTCCTCGACGATCGAGGCCGTTTGGGCCTTCGCATTGGCTTCGGACGCTTCGGCGCTGGCTTTCGCAGGCACGACCACGTCTGCCTCCAACTGACTGCGGACTTGCTCCAAGCGAGCTTTTTGAACCTCAAGTTCGGCCTTTGCCTTGGCGACCGCGGCATTAACCGTCGCTTGCTCTTCGGCAACCAGCGCTTCTCGGCGGGTCAGCGTTTCGGTGAGCCGACGCTGCATTTCCGCTTTGGCGATATTGGTGTCCGCTTCCAACTGAGCTTTCCGTTGCCTCTCCAGATTCTCTGCGGACTGAATCTCGGAATCGGCGTGGGCGGTTGCTTCGGCGACGCGGGCTTTGG
The DNA here is from genome assembly GCA_020851885.1 of Fimbriimonadaceae bacterium. GTDB lineage: Bacteria > Armatimonadota > Fimbriimonadia > Fimbriimonadales > Fimbriimonadaceae > 55-13. Next base: position 2,014 of record JADZBW010000059.1, read on the forward strand.
CGATGACTTCCGCATTTCGACGTCGCCCCAGCGAATCCAAGTACTTCACCTCGTCTTGGACGTTTTGGATCTTCATCGTATCGACAACCAGGCCGAGCGCGGTCATATCCTGCTCGACTTCCTGAACCAGGCGCTCCGCGAACATAAGTTTGTCTTCATTGACCTGTTCTGGCGTCATGGTCGCGAGGATGCCGCGCAGCGATCCCTCGAGGGTTGCCTTGGCGATTTGCATCACCTCTTGCCGAGTTTTGCCAAGGAATCGCTCGATTGCATTGTGAATGAGCGGCTCATGGCCGGCGATCTTCACGTTGGCCACCCCCTGGACGGTGAGGGGAATACCGCCTTTCGAGTACGCGTTGATGGCCTGGATATCGATGCCCATGTTGGTCAGGTCCATCTTATCCACGCGCTCCATCAGGGGCACGCGAATACCTCGCCCACCCTTGATGAGCCGATACCCATAGCTTCGGCCGCCATCGATGCGTCGACTGCCGGAGAAGATCAGGGCTTCATTGGGCGCACAGATGTAAATGAGTCCTTTGATTGCCGCGATTCCCAGCAGCAAGAAGAAGATGAGGACGCCAAGTCCGATAAGCAGGGGGGTCATGAGGTTGCCTCCACGTCGTCTTGCTCCGCTGCCGGTGGTTCGTGATTTCTCCCAGAGATGGAGCGTTGGATGTCGATGCCGGTCGACTGATTTACTGCGGCAAAAATCGAGTGGAGCATAGCGGGATAGGAGGCGACATAGCTGGAGAGGACCTTCCCGTCGCCACCATCGATCATGTTGAGGCTCTCCACCTGAACTTTGGAGACTCCCCGCGTGGCGCTGGCGAGAATCTTCTCAAAGTCCTCGATGAGGTAGATCGTCATCGCACTGTCCCCCGCCTCACGCCAAGCCGCACTCATCGTTTCGAGAGCCGCCGAAGTGGCGATACCGCTTTCGCGCAAAATCGCGGCATCGCCGCGAGCCTTGAATTGCTGGGCTCGTTGATCGGCTTCGGCGGGGAGCACTCGGTCCGCCTGGAGCCGCAGCGCTTCCACTTCGGTTCTCACTTGCTGCAAGTCCTGCTCGGCCCTTGCTCGCGCTTCTCGTGCGGCGGCGAGGGTTCGTTCTTCCTCAGCGCGAACCTTCGAGTCGAGTTCCGCCTGGATCTTTCGAAGCTCGTTGACCATTTTCGAGATGTTGGCATCGACGTTGGCCTTGATGACATTCGCCCGGCCTCGGCTCTCGGCCTCGGCCTGCTCCGCGGCACGCTGTGCATCGCTCTCGGCCATTTCAGCGTCGCGAATGACGTTCGCAATCGCCTCGCGACCGATCGAATCCAGATAGTGCTTGTCGTCGCTGACGTGTTGGATCTTGAAGGTATCGAGGTGGATTCCCAATTTGCGCAGATCCTGTTCGCTCTCCGAAGAGAGTTCGTCGGCGAACTTGAGGCGATCCTCATTGATCTCTTCAGGCGTGAGCTTGGCAAGCACTCCCCGGAGGTGGCCCTCCAAAGTCTCCTTTGCAACGCGACGGATTTCGTTGGGGTCCCGGCCCAAGAATCGCTCGATTGCATTGCCAATCACTACCGGGTCACTGCTGATCTTGATATTTGCGATGGCATCTACGTTGAGCGCAACGCCCCCTTTGGAGTAGGCGCCGCGAATCGCGATCGGAACCTCCATCGTGTTGACGCTCATCCGGGAGACCGTTTCGATAATGGGGATCCGAACTCCGCGTCCTCCGAGCACCGTGCGGAAACCACGCGAACTGCCGTCGGCGAGACGCTTACGTCGGCCAGAGAAGATCAGGACTTCGTTCGGCGGACAGATGTGCAGCATGCTCTTGACGAACGCAACAAGCATGAGCACGCCGATCAGGATGATGCCCGCGAGAACGAACGCATAGGTGATGTTGGGGCTGTCGATTTGGGAAAGTACCATTTAGGATGTCCTTTGGGGGAGCGCGTCGTCTTCGAAGATCGATTGTCGCGAAACCACTTGCGCCTGGCCATTCTCCATGGCCACCACGACCACGGAAGTGCCGACTTCAATTGGGTCGGGAGAATCGCTGATCGCGAGAAAGTCGATAATATCGCCTTTGACCGTGCAGCGAATGCGTCCCGGATTGGCGCCGCGAATCGCTACAAGGACTTGGGCCTCCTTGCCGAGCACATCCTTGTCGGAGGCGCTGCCACTGGCCTCGGTGATCCTCAGCAGCCGAACGAGGATCGAGACTCCAAAGCCCGAGCCGAGCCCGACCGCCGCGGCAATCCAAGCCATGATCGTTGAATCGACTTTGGTGAAGTAGTGAAGCAGGAGGCCGGTTGTTCCGAATCCAGCAAAGAAATACGTGTAAAACCGGAGGCTGAAGAAGGGAAGCCAATGTCCGGCTTCCGAGTCATGATCCGCGCCATCGACGTGGATTTCACTGCCGAAGTGATGATCAGCCCCAAATAGCGCAAGCAGAACGAGGACTCCCGCCACTATCGCGGAAACGGTGTACACGAGCAGCATGGGCTAGTTTCTCATTCCTTCACTATGTTAACGCCTCGCCCGCCGATCAGGTTGCGACACTCTTGGCATGCAAGATCGCGGCGCCGGTCGCGGGATTGTGAATTCGAACTTACCAGGATTCATCATCCCGCGGGCAGACTCACTTTGCTGGGGCGAGGCGAATGACGATGTCAGGTTGATTGAGGACGACGTAGATGTTGCCGTCCGGTCCGGTCATCACGTCGCGCACTCGACCCATCCCTTGGATCAGCTCCTCCCGTTCGACCAGTTTATCGCCGCTGACGCGGATTCGATCGACGTTCTGGCCAGATAAACCCCCGGCAACCAAATCGCCTTTCCACTGCGGGAAGGCATTGCCCCTCACCACGTCCAGCCCACATGCCCCGATCGACGGAAGCCAGCGGAAGGTCGGCATGGACATCTTCTGGCTCGCGGTCGGCCAAGGCACTTGGAAGGGCGAGTCATTGTAATTGATACCAAAACAGATCACCGGCCAGCCGTAATTCGAGCCCTTGGCGATCATGTTCACTTCGTCGCCTCCACGCGGTGCGTGCTCGGTATCCCACAGATTCCCGGCGAGGTCGATGACCAATCCTTGGGGATTGCGATGCCCATAAGACCAGATCGCCCCGACATGCTTGGGTCCGGGTTGCTTGGCGAAAGGGTTGTCGGCAGGGATCGAACCGTCTTCATTCGTCCGGTAGATCTTGCCGAATGGATTGCCCAATTCCTGAGCGAGCATATTGCCGCCCCGCTCGCCAACAACGAAGAAGACGTGCCCCTTGCCGTCGAAGACGATTCGACTCCCAAAGTGGATTCCAGCCGAGGTGTAGAATTGTTGATCCGCCTCAAAGACGGTTTGCTGTCCCGTCCACTGGGCGTTCTTTCCCGTGAATTTCAGCTTGCCCCGGACGATCTTGGTGAGTCCTGCCTTGGGATCGTCGGCTTTCGGCTCGGCGTAGGCGATGTAGATCCAGCCGTTGTTCGCATAGTCCGGATGAACGGCCACATCCATGAGCCCCCCTTGTCCAATTGTTGCCGTCGCGGGGAGTCCCTCGATCTTGCCGATGACTTTGGAGCCTTCGGCAATGAACATGGTTCCGGGGAGATTGGTCACGAGCATCTTGCCATCAGGCAACCAGTCGATCGCCCAGGGCGTTTTCAGCCCCTGACTCTGGTCGAGGATGGTTTCAATACGGAAATTGTGCCTCTTCGAAGAATAAACGCCACCCGAAGGTTTCGGGGAACCAAACTGGGCGCGAAGGCCCTTGGCCTGGAGCTCTCGCAAGTGGACGACTAGCGCCCAGATCGCCTTTTCGGACATCGTTTGCCCATAAGCTTCCATGCCCATATTCGGGGCGCCATTCTTGATCGTGTCGAAGAAGGGTTTGTCCCACTTCTGATCGTACTTGTCGAAGTTGATCAGCGACTTCGTGCCTCCTCCCCCACCTTCAGCGTTGACACCATGGCACTTCGAGCAGGTGTCGTTGTAGAGTTGGGAAACGCTGACCTGCTGGCCATCGGTGATTTTCGTCGCGCTCTCGGGTTTGGCAGTGTCCTTTGAACCTACCAAGGTGGAGCATGAGATGATGCCAATGGACCCGACGATGATGCTGTAGATGCGGGTGATCACGCGCGCAATTTACCTAGTTTTCCGCCAGATGGCTTGGGGATGGAAGCGTTAAAATGACAAATCCACAATCGGACCCGATCATCGAGGCGCTCTCGTGGACGGCCAGAGATGTCCACGTATAATCCCAGAACCTTGAGAAGGAGCGTAAACTGAAGGAGATATGGCAAAGAGTGCGGCGCACGGCGTTGGGTTGGTATTGGCGGCGGTGCCGTTCGCGATCATCGGGATGGCGCAAGAGAAGCCGAAGCCCGCAACCAGTTCGGAAGTTCTGTCCATTTTCAAAGCCCATTGCGTGAGTTGCCATACCGGCAAGGGGGCATCCGGCGGCCTGGACTTGACGTCCGTCAAGACTCTGCTGGCTGGTGGAGCCAGTGGCAAGTCCGTGGTTGCAGGCATCCCCGAGAAGTCGCTTCTCCTCGACCGAATCCTCGGCAAGGGCGGCCTCCCCCAAATGCCGATGGGTTTTGCTCCATTGTCGTCCGCCAAGGTCGAAACGATTCGATCTTGGATCAAGGCCGGCGCATTGGCGGAGGGGTCCGACAAATCATCTCACTGGGCGTATAAGATGCCGGTGCGACCCAAACTCCCAACGGTCCAGAACAAGGCTTGGGTCCTGAACCCGGTCGATGCGTTTATTCTCTCGCGGCTTGAAAAGGAGAAACTTTCGCCATCCAAGCCGGCAGGCAAAGAGCGACTGCTGCGCCGCGTCTACTTGGATCTTCTTGGATTGCCGCCTACCCCCAAGGAGATCGATGCTTTCCTCGCCGACGCCCGTCCCGATGCCTATGAGCGGGTGGTCGATCGCCTACTGGCAAATCCGCATTTTGGAGAGCGCATGGCACGCCCGTGGCTGGACCTCGCTCGCTATGCCGACTCGGATGGGTACGAGAAGGATCTGAATCGCACGGCCTGGCTCTATCGAGACTGGGTGATCGACGCATTTAACGAAAATAAGCCCTACGATCTATTCACGATCGAGCAATTGGCGGGGGATCTACTGCCCAATTCGACCGTGCAACAGAAAGTCGCAACCGGATTCAATCGCAACACCATGTTCAACCGGGAGGGAGGCGTCGACCAGGCTGAAGCCTACTTCAATGTCTTGCTCGACCGGGTGGGCACAACTTCAACCGTTTGGTTGGGAAGCACGATGGCCTGCGCCCGTTGCCACGACCACAAGTACGATCCTTTCTCACAGAAGGACTTCTATAAGCTCTATGCGTACTTCGGGAACGGAGTCGTTATTCCTCGGGGACCGAAAGAAGTCGGAGAAGAGAAGTGGTTCGAGCCGGAGATTCAGGTTCCATCACCTGACCAGTCCAAAAAACTCGCGGCTTGGGGGAGTGAGGTCGCGGTCGCCAAATCTGAGTTGCAGCACAAATTCCAGGCGATGGAGCCTAACTACGTGGATTGGACTCAAAAAGCGAAATCCACGGTCTGGCGGTCGCTCGTGCCCGCATCGGTTGAGACTTCGAGTGGCGAGAAGGCCCAGATCGACGCCGATGGCACGGTTTCCCTCTTCACAAAGACGCCAAAGCTGAGTTACACGCTGACCTTTAAGCTAGATCCCGGTGTATGGCGAGGCGTGCGGATCCAGACGGTGCCGGATGCCCGACTTTCCAACAATGGCGCCGGCAATGCCGATGGTGGCAACTTCGTGATGAGCGAAGTCACCGCGACGGAAGATGGCCGACCCAAAAACTTCGCGGTTGCCCAGGCAGACTTCGTGCAGGCGGAGTTCTCCTCGGCAGGCGTGTTGGACGGCAATGTCGATACCGGGTGGGCGGTCTACCCGCAGCCGGGCAAGCCGCACGAACTGGGACTTGCGTGGAAATCGCCGATCGATTCAAGCAAACCAACGGAACTCAAGCTCAGGATCGACTGCATGTCGAACCGCTGGCCGCAGCATACGATCGCCAAGTTTAGAATTGCGATCAGTCAGTCGGATAACCCCGAACAGTACGTCATGCCCAGTGAGATTCGGGCTTTGGTCGAGAAAGCGAGTCGGACCGCCAATGAAGAAGGGTCCTTGAGAAAGCACTTCGAGACCGTCAGTCCGGCTCTTCGCCAGTTTCGCGCCCGAGTTTCCGAGCTAGAGGACAAGATCGCCCAATTGAAGCGTGAGATTCCGACCGCGCTCGTACTTCAGGAGAAACCCGTTCAAGGACCGCTTTACGCTTCGATCTACTATCGTGGCGAATTCCTGAATCCAA
>JADZBW010000060.1 GCA_020851885.1 Fimbriimonadaceae bacterium
GTTCGTCGATCTCGGGCAACTTCCGACCAGTGCATGAACGCTGCCTCATTTCGTTCCTCGGTATTGACCGCATCCTGCAGTTGGCGCGCATTGTAGTCGCCATGCTGGACCCGCACTTTGGAAAGGTCGATCCCAGTCGCTACCCGATAGCCCCGGACATCCGCCAGCCACCCTTCTTGAATTGCCTCGCGAAGGCTGTATGAAAAGGCGACGTCCTGGAAAATCGCCTGATCGCTACCATGGAGTTGACGATTGTCCATGCGATGTGGCGTCGCGGTGACCCCGACGGTGAATACGCCATCTTCATAGCATCGAAACCGCTTCATCGCCTGCTGGTAGGTGGATGCGGCGGCGTGGTGCGCCTCATCGATGATGATCAAGCCAGGTTGAAAATCGGGGAGACGGGATGAATTGGGGCGACCCAAGGATTGGATGCTCCCGACGACCACCTGGGCGTCGCTGCGGAGCGAGCGCCCAGCGCCTTCGATACTGACATCCAAATGGTGGTTCTGGAGGCCGATTCTTCGGTAGGCCTGATCCAGCAATTCCCTTCGATGGGCAAGAACCAAGGTAGGTGAATGAGATTCCTCGTGATGAGTCCCGATCAGGGCGCTGAAGAGGGTGGTCTTCCCGGTCCCGGTCGGCATGACGGCAAGGACGCGGCTCAGTCCCCGGTCGCGGCAGGCAAGCAACTGGGCCAGCGCCCGCGCCTGATAGGGTCGCAGCAAAACAGGCGAGGGGTGGAGGCGCATTGGCGCGCGTTCTTCCGTGAACATGGACGTACGAATGGGAGCTGGCGCCGACCTTGGCGCCAAGGATTGAGATTACCGCACGAACCCATCGATCCGAACCGTCCGCAGAGCGATCCAGATGTTCTAAGCGACCGGTTCTGCCCCGACTCCGTGCAAGGCTTCCTCGCCGAGAATCTCTTTCACCACCTTGTTCTGGTTGATCCGGTACTTGCGGGCGCGGGGGGCGATATAGCGGCAGTCGATCGGCTCAAAATCAAACGACGGTCCCGATGGGCCATAGGAGGCCAGGGTGGTCTTGAGCCACTTGGAGTCATCTCGATCCGGGGTGTCCATCTTGAAATGCGCTCCACGACTCTCATCGCGGATGATCGCGCCACCGACGATGGCCTTGGATTGCTCGATCATGTTCACCAATGCTCTGGTGAAAGGCACGGCTTGGTTGGTCCAACCGCTGTCATCCACCAGGGCGCATCGATGGGCGCGGGCCGCGAGGTCGTCCAGCTTGGTCCGGGCGGAAAGCAGGTCCCTCTGCGTTCGCCAGATTCCACAGTTGTTCCACATGGTGTCGGCGAGTTCGGCGTGCAGGCGATAGGGATTCTCGGTTCCGTTGTTGGAACGCAGCTTGTCGTACTCCGCCTGGCGCTCATTTCTGGCATCCTCAAGCATCGAGGCGGTCGCTTCCACCCCGCCGGTTTCCTTCATATAGGCAAGAGCGCCTTGAGCGGCAATCTCTCCACCCACCAAGCAAGCCAGAAGCGCGTTCGCTCCCAAGCGGTTGGCTCCATGGTACTGATAATCCGCCTCGCCGGCCGCGTAAAGGCCGGGAACGTTGGTCATCTGGTTCTTGGGTTCATCGACGTTCCAAGAGCCGTCCGCGTTCAGACCGTAGTCGACCCACAGCCCGCCCATGGTGTAGTGGACGGCCGGGTAAATGCGCATCGGCGTTTCGATCGGGTCTTCCCGCATGAACTTCTCATAGATCTCGAGAACGCCTTCCAACTTGTCATTGATGATCTCGCGTGTGTAAGGACCGCCTCGGCTCTCGTGCAGCTGGGTGATGTCCAGATAGACTTGTTGCCGGCCCTTGATGCCCGCGCCCTTCTTGCAAACGCAGTAGATCGTAAAACTGACAAGGTCGCGGCTGAGCAGGTTGCCATAGACCGGGTCGAGCTCTTCGCAGAAGTACCAGCGATCCTTTTCTGGGATATCCGTTGGTTTCCGGGCATCCATGGGATCGCGAGGCGACCACAGCCTGCCTCCTTCGCCACGGACCGATTCCGACATGAGCCGGCACTTGTCTTCGCCAGGGATGGCGGTGGGATGGATCTGCACCATCTCAGGGTTTCCGTACTTCACGCCCTGTTGGTAGCAGATGGAAACGGCCGCGCCGGTATTGATGATCGAGTTGGTGGATTTGCCAAATATGACCCCATTGCCACCGGTGGCGATGATTGCCGCGTCACAGGCGAAGGACTCGACCTCCATCGTCCGCAGATTCTGCGCGGTCACGCCGACGCACTTGCCGTCCGCATCCTTGATGATGCCGAGAAACTCCCAGCCTTCGTACTTCTGAACGAGGTTCGAGGACTCCCAACGGCGAACTTGCTCGTCGAGCGCGTAGAGCAACTGCTGCCCGGTGGTCGCACCCGCATAGGCGGTGCGGTGCTTCAGAGTGCCACCGAAGCGTCGGAAGCTGAGCAGACCCTCGTTGGTTCGGTTGAAGGGGACGCCCATGCGATCGAGCAGGAAAATGATCGCCGGAGCCCTCTCCGCCATTCTCATGACGGGCGGCTGATGATTCAGGAAGTCGCCGCCGGTGATCGTGTCCTCAAAGTGCAGGTAAGGGGAGTCACCTTCCCCTCGTAGGTTCACCGCGCCATTGATTCCGCCCTGAGCGCACACACTGTGCGACCGTTTGACCGGGACAAGGGAAAGAAGTTTGACCTTGTGTCCGGCTTCTGCGAGTTTCATGGTGGACATGAGACCGGCCAGGCCTCCACCCACGACGACGACGGTTTTCTGAGCAGCCATTACGTTGAGTCCATTCTACCGGCGCGAGGAGGGCGGCTTCGCATCCACCCCGGCAGAATGTCGGCTGATCTGGGGACATTGCAATTCAGCCACCGTGCCAATCATCCAATCAAGGAGTCAGGCTTCCTGGACTTGCTTGCATCGCCTAGAGCGGCTTGAGACCCAGGAACATCGCCCGACCCATGGGTCCGATCGGGTCATATTCCACCACCAGCCCCGCGTCCTCGATCGCGCTTACATACTCCGACTGCGGGAAGAGTGACAATTCGTGGTGCTCGGTCAGGTGCCGCACACCAGACTCGTCGCCAATCAGATAATGGAAGTCCAGTAGCACGACGTGGCCCTCGCGCTTCGATCTCGACATCCGTGCCAATTTCAAGTCCGGTTCGTCGACGTGAAGAAAATGGAGAAATCCGTCCGTGTAGGCGTCCGGGTAGAGGAACGGTTCGAGCACCAACACGCCGCCGGGCTCCAGATGCCTTGCCATATTGGCGATCGCGAGATTCAAGCCCTCGACGGCGCCCATATAGGCAATCGAGCTAAAAAGGCAGGTCACCACATCGAACTTGGCAGGCAATTCGAATGTCCGCATATCTCCGTGATGAAGCCGGGCGCTTGGGATCCTATCCACCGCCAGCTTCAGGATCTCTGAATCCAGATCCACACCCGAAACGTCGTACCAGCGGCTGAACTCGAGGAGGTGCTTGCCAGTTCCACAGGCGACGTCCAAAAGCTTCTTCCCACCCGATTTCAGGTGATGGCTCACGGCATCGTGGACATACTCCGCTTCCTTCGGATAATCCTTGAAGGAGTACACCGCATCGTAGAATTGAGCCGTCTTCGTGAACATCAATGAAGAGACGGGCCGGCCGATGAGGTGGACTCAGGTAGACCCATCCGGCTCCAGGTCAGAGCGATCCCACGGGAGAGATCAGTCCTTGGGAAGCATGTGACCCAACTTGTCCCTCTTCGTGTGGAGGTACTTCTCACGTGGCTCCTCAGGGGCAGCGATCAAAGGAACATGCTCGACGATTTCGAGGCCGTAGCCTTGAATACCGCTGACCTTCTTTGGGTTATTGGTCATGAGCCTCAGCTTGCGCAAACCGAGATCCGCCAAGACTTGAGCGCCCAGACCGTAGTCCCTAAGATCGGCCTTGAAGCCAAGGGCCACATTGGCTTCCACCGTATCGAGGCCGCCGTCCTGAAGCTCATAGGCTCGCAGCTTGTTGATGAGCCCGATACCTCGACCTTCTTGAGCCACATAAAGGACCACGCCGCGACCTTCGGCTTCGATCATTTCGAGCGCCATTTGAAGCTGATCCCCGCAGTCGCAGCGTAAGGAGGCCAACAAATCCCCCGTCAAGCATGAGGAGTGAATGCGAACTAAAACGGGTTCCTCGGTGCAGACGTCGCCTTTGACGATCACGACGTAAGGATGCGGCTCGACTGTCGTTTCATAGGCGTAAAGGGTGAAGTGCCCATACTTGGTTGGAAAGTCGATCGGACCCGCCACCTTGGCGACCAACTTCTCGTTCTTGCGACGATACGCAATAAGGTCGGCAATCGTGACGACCTTGAGACCGTGCTTCTCGGCAAAGGGCATAAGCCCATCGAGCCGCATCATCGTCCCATCGTCGTTGAGGATTTCGCAACCCAGGCCAACCGGTTTGAACCCAGCCAGAACGCAAAGGTCGACGATCGCTTCCGTGTGTCCCGCCCTCTTGAGTACGCCGCCGTTCTCGGCGCGCAGGGGAATGATATGGCCTGGCCGAGCCAAGTCTTCGGGAACGGTGTCTTCATCGACGAACACCTCGACGGTCTTTGCCCGATCAAAGGCCGATACGCCGGTCGTCGTGCCGCGGAGGGCATCCACCATTTCCGCCATGGCCGTTCCGTGTCGAGCCGTATTCTGCTTGGTCATCATGGGGATTCCCAGATGGGCCAGTCGTTCGGCGGTGGTTGGGATGAACGGCACGCCTCGACCATAGGTGATCATGAAGTTCATGATCTCTGGTGTGCAAGTCTCGGCGGCACAGACCAGGTCACCCTCGTTTTCGCGATCGGGATCGTCGATCACGACGATCATCTTTCCGTTCTTGAGGTCTTCGAGCGCTTCTGAAATTTGTGCGAACGCCATTAGCTCTATTGTACGTTGTGCGGGCCGTCGGGCCTGAGTCTCGGTCCCGACCGGGACTTTGGAACAGTCTCATCGGTTTCGCGAGTCTTGGGAGAGACAAATACTCAAAAGGGGACAGAGATGAATCAGTGGATTGACAGGATAGGAAAATGGATCGCAGTTCTTGGAGTGGCGGTGTCTGTTGCCGCGCCCAGCATGGTCCAGGCCCAGAGCATCAGAGACTTGGACAAGCTCATCAACCGTAGGCAGGATAAGAAGAATGAGTGGCGGAACATTGCGATCGCTTCGGGAGCCGTTGGCATCCTCGGTCTGCTCAACCATGACAGTACGTTAACCTTTGTCGGCACGGCGGGAGCACTCTATTCAGCCTATCGCTATGAGCAGGATAGGAAGAGTCAAAGCAAACTCAACCGGACCCGCGCCGCCTATTTCAGTCGCGGTAGTTTTACGAGAAATGGCAAGCGATACGTCCGTAAAACCACCTGGAAACGAGGCAAGAAGTATTACTACTTCGCCAGAGCGTAAAAAGCTGTTGTAGATTGAATGCGTGCTAGGGTTTGAAGCCGAACACCGTGAGAGCTACGTAACGATGCCGCCGCGAGTCTCTGAGGAGCTCCCGGCGGGCATCTCGTTGGAGCTGCTCTTGCTGGAAGTTCGCCAGGCCTTGCGCACAACCGCCTTTCCTTTTTCCATCAACCCCAAGCGATTCGACCTTGTGCTCGATGAGGCGTTGGCGGTCGTTCACCTAACTGATGAGGGATTTGGCGAACAGGCCTCTTGGTGGGTCGCGCGCGAGGCGAGCGTATCAAACTGCGTCGATGCGATTCCCGATCTGTTGGAATAGCGATTCCCTTGGATAATGAGAGGCATGCTCAAGACAACCTTCCTTTCGAAGTTCCTCTTCGTCGCCATCGGCGTATTTGTCGCCCTGGCGGGCGTTCGGGTCTATGCCGGGCCACCCCAGTCCAATGGGGATATCGAGAAACTGAACCGGAATCTCGACCGAATCGCCACGTCTTTGGAGCGCTTGCAGCGCGAAGGCATGGACATGGAGGTTAAGCAGGCCTTCGGCACCAAGTTCAAAGTCGAAATCGCCAAGTGACCGTGGGATAATCAAGCCATGGCGGAACGTCTTTGGGCTCCTTGGCGGATGACCTACATCGAGCAACCGACAACGGGCACCGGCGAGTTAGACATTTTTGTCGACCTCCCCGCCCAGGATAACGATCGCGAGAATCTCATCCTGTATCGGGGCAAGACAGCCTTCGTCATGCTGAACGCCTA
>JADZBW010000061.1 GCA_020851885.1 Fimbriimonadaceae bacterium
GCGAGGATTTGGCATGGTAGGCCAAATGATCGTCTTGTGTCTAGCATTCTATCAGACACCGGTAGACAAACCAAGCCTCAAGTTTTTCCAGGACAACTTCATTGTCCGCATGGGAGAACAACGGGTTGCGGTCCCCCTCCAACTGCCAAGAGCCGCTCCGCGTCTGTCCGTCAGCTTCCGCAAGAACAAAAACTACGCGGTGTGGGATGATCGTGGCTTGACCATCCGGATCGGCAAAGTCGCTAAGAGCACCAAACTGGAGGCGATCGCAACCTCTCCGAAGGTATTCGAACGCGACGAGTTGGTGAGGGTGGTCGACCAAATCAAGAAGGGAGAGCGATCGGCCGAAGCATCTGCTCTTTCCGGGTCGATGCGCATCGGCTCCAGTGTGTTCTTCCTTGCCAGGTGGGCGGACAAGAAGGGCGCTACTTGGCTGGAAGCGCTTCTTTCCGTCGACCTGGAAAATCCGACCTTCCACCCAAAATTCGTATCCCGATTGCCGGGAACGACGATGGCCGATAAACCGATCGACGACCAACTTTTTATATTAGGTTCCCGAATGACATCGGTGGTCCGAAATGGTGAGGCATGGGGATTGGCGGCTTTCAATGAGAATCTGGGAGCGTTTGAATTCAGCGAGGTCGGAAAAGGACTCGAAAGCTACATGCCTCTGAGCCTGACCACCGGCGCTTACGTCGAGACAACGGCCTATGGCAGTCGGATCGGCGGCCGGATCGACTTGAAGAACCTGACCCGGAAGAACCTTGTCGAAGCCAAAGAGGCAATGAGGTTTATCGATACCGGATACCCATTAGTTGCCCTAATGAATGACGGCAATCAAGTGCGACTACTGAATACTGAATCTGGAGCCGAGATCAGCCTGTTATCTTCCGTTGCGATGCGCAGGACGCCCCTCGGTCTCGTCGTGTGGTCGCCATACAGCACTCCCAAGCGAGCCTGGCTCTACGAGACGGACCGCTGGACTCCCATCGCCGAATGGTCAGGCGAAAAGCCCTGACCATCCCGATTGGTAATCACGATCCATGGAATCCGCTAAGCGGCTTTCGGGCTTGCCGACTTGGCCAGTTCGATGGCGGGCCGCATCACGATCGACTTCATCAGCTCTGTTCCATTCCTTCCATCGCGAGGAGCCATCGCAACGCCAATCTCGACCGAGACCGGGCCATTGGCGGCGAATCGGCTCGACATCCAGCCTGATGCATTGTCGACCACGCGCTGCTTCACAACGCTTGCGTTATGTCCCGTGGAGGGCAGGATTACCGCAAAGCCATGGCTTCCATGCCGGGCAACGACATCCAGCCGCCTCACGTTGGATTTTAGGAACTCGGCGGCATCGGCCATGAAGTCGGTAACCGAGGCCTCTCCGTAAAACTGTCGCATGGTCTCGAGGCCCTTGAAGTTGACCATGACCAAAGACGTCGTGAGTTCGCCTGCCGAGGCCCGATGAAGCTCCTCTTCCAGACGCGTTCGGAAGTAGGACTCGGTGTAGGCTCCGGTTGCAGAATCGATCACGTCGTAGTCCATCGTTTCCGCTTGACGTCGAAGCAATCGGTCCTTCTGCTCTTCCGCGCTGAGGATCTTTCGGAGTTTCGCCAGGGATTGCCGAAGGATGTGGGAGACGTAGTTGCAGGAGATCCCAAGCTGAGTGGCGATTTCAGTTTGGTTCATCGCATCGAAGTGGAAGTGAAGAAGAACCTGGCGCTCAAGGTCTCGAAGCTGCTTCATTGCCTGTTCAAGGACAACGCGATCCTCGACGCTCAACTGCTCTGGACAGAATGCGGCGGAGTCCAGTTTTTCACCTTCGGTGGCATCATCATCTCCCTGTACCGTCGCATCCAGAGAAGCGACGCGCAGCATCTCCTGAGTCTGGAAGACCTCCTGAATGGCGGTCTCACTCACCCCGATCTCTTCGGCGATCTCCCTGTTCGTCGGCGTTCGGCCCAAAGATTGGGTGAGGACGGAAACCGTTCGATTGACTTTGTGGCGGAGTTCCTGTAACCAGGCGGGATGGCGGATCGTCTGGGATCGGTCGCGCAGATAGTGCTTGATCTCCCCGGCGACCAAATAGGTTGCGTAGGTATTGAATCGCACCCCGGCTTCAGGATCGAATTTGGAGAGCGCGTTCAACAGGCCGATGAAGCCAACTTGAACGAGATCCTCGAACGGCTCGATTCCGCTGAAGCGGCGAGCGATACGCTCGACCAGACTCGCGTATTGCACCATGATCAAGTCCTTCAGGTCAGGTCGCGGGTCCTTTAGGTACCGCATCACCATCCCTTCCGCGTCTTGGTACAAGCTTAATGATTCAGACATTCCTCACTCCGTGATCCAACTTCTTGCCGGTCATCCCTTGCCGGCGGTCGACCCGTGTCCATCCTGGAAGTGGGCCTTCACAATATTCGTTTTCCGTCTCAGGATTTCGGACCCAATCTTCGATCCTCAAATCCATCTTCATCCGAGTTTCGATGCGGGAAGTCGATCCACCTCGCGCACCGAACTCGCACTTCTCGCCTTACTTCACACTATTCACAAGTTTGAAGATCGGGGTCATGATCGAGATGGCGATGAACCCCACCACGACGCCAAGGAAGATGATCAGCATCGGTTCGATCATCGACGTGAGGCCCTTCACCGTAGCCTCGACCTCTTGGTCGTAGAAATCGCCAATCTTGACGAGCATCTCCGAGAGACGGCCAGACTCCTCACCGATATCGATCATGGTCGTGACCATGTTCGGAAATAGCCCGGATTGGTAGAAGGGCTGGGAAAGCTTCTGGCCCTCTTTGATGCTGGTCCTCGTGTTGTCGATCGCCTGTGACAAAACGGCATTGCCGAGCGTTTCACCAACGATTTCCAAGCTGCGAAGCATCGGGACGCCCGAATTGATCAAGGTGCCAAACGTTCGCGAGAAGCGAGCCACGCTCATCTTCAGGTTCAACTCGCCAACCACGGGAATCTTGAGCTTCATGTAATCCAATTGGTATCGGCCGCGAGGCGTCTTTCCCCAACTCTTGATACCGAAGAAGATGCCCACGAAGAACAGGATGATCACCCACCAGAACTTCTGCATGAAGTCGCCCATGCTGAACAGGGCGGCGGTGATGGGTGGCAACTCCACGTCCATTCCGTTGAAAATCTCTTTGAATTTCGGCAGGACGAAGCTGAACAGAACGAACAGCATCAGCTGGGAGAAGATCAAGACGAGCACCGGGTACATCATCGCGCCCTTGATCTTGCCTTTGATCTCGGCCTCGTACTCGAGGAAGCCCGCCAAGCGGTCCAGAATCGTGTCCAAAATGCCGCCGATTTCGGCCGCGCGTATCATGTTCACGTACAGCTTGTTGAAGACGTGGGGGTGCTTCAGCATCGCCTCGTTGAGGGCCATGCCGCTCTTCACGTCCTGAGTCACGACGATGACGGCTTCCTTCATCGTGGGGTCCTTCATTTGCCCGCTCAGAATGTCCAAGCAGCGAAGGATCGGGATACCGGCGTCGATCATCGTGGCGAATTGTCGCGAGAAGATCACGATGCTCTTGGGCTTGAGTTTCTTGCGTCCAAAGGACATGCCGCCAGCCTTGGCAGCCTTGTTTGTCCGCTTGATTTCCGTACAGTGCATCGACTGGTCGCGCAGCTTGGCGAGAACCAACTGCTCGTTATCGGCCTCCATCGAGGCTCTTACCGTGCGTCCAGACGCGTCTATGGCCGTATATGCAAACTGCGGCATCGAATGAATTCTCCTTTGTTTCGCGCCTTGCAATCGCGCGCTTCCGACAAGAAGATTCTCGGTTTGCCCCTTCCATATTCCAACGAAGTTTTACAGGTCTTGAGCAAATTCTCAACGCTCTAACCTGAATGGATGAGAAGTCGCTCTAAGTTTCGAGTGGATTACCCTAACTTTCTTGCGAAAAATGCCCCAAGGTTGGGTCAGACACGGTGTATTTGCTGGTAAACATCAAAACCTTGAGTGATTTATGCGGTTTTGCTTGCAAATCGCGCGAACTCGTTGCATGCTATACATCAGCGTTGAAGCGCCTGCTTTGTATTGGTGCATCACATATTTGGAGGAATTGATGAAAAAGGCAATTTTTGCTATGGGTGGAGTCCTTGTCGCTTCGGTTGCAAGCGCAAACTTCACGGAAGGTTTCGATGACATTACGACTTTGACTGGTTCCGGTTGGAGCCAGCAGAATCTGAGTTCACCGGTTGGCACAACGAATTGGTTCCAGGGTAACGCCGCCGTTTTCGTTGCCCAAGCTGGCACGAACACGAACAGCTATATCGGCGGCAACTACAACAACACTTCAGGAACCGGTACGATCTCGAACTGGTTGATGGCCCCATCCGATACCTTGGGTTCCGGTGGCGTTTTAACTTTCTATACGCGAACCGTTGATACGCCTGCATTCCCTGATCGTCTGCAGGTGTGGCAAAGCACAAATGGCGCCAGCACGAACGTTGCTGACTTCACGACCATGCTGCTCGACATCAACCCGAATTACACAACGACGGGCTATCCGAATGTGTGGACCCTATACACGGTCAACTTGTCGGGCGCCAACGTGAGCGGTCGGCTTGCCTTCCGATACTTCGTGGAGAACGCCGGTCCTGCGGGTTCGAACTCCGACTACATCGGTATCGACACCGTCAACTACGCGGCACCGGTTCCCGAGCCCGCAACGATGGCCACTCTGGCCCTCGGTGGTCTTGCCCTTCTTCGCCGACGCAAGAAGGCCTAAGCCGATCCTTTGTCGATCCCTAGAAACGGTCTCCCTCTCGTTGGGAGGCCGTTTTCCATTTGCGGCCGCTTGATTTCCAGCGGAATGCAAAAAGTCATCCCAATCTTGGTAAAGAAGTGTAGAATTATTTCTACATGATCAGCGTCGACCGCCGGGAAACATACAAAGCGGCCCGGGCCGTTTTGAGACGGGCCTTTGGCGAGGCTGCTGACTTTCGCGACGGTCAGTGGGAAGCCGTCTCAGCAATCTTGGAGCCGGGCCGACGCGAACTCGTCGTCCAACGTACCGGGTGGGGCAAGAGCCTGGTCTATTTCCTTGCAACGCGAATTCTTCGGGATGCGGGCTCAGGCCCAACCCTGCTCGTCAGCCCCCTTCTATCACTCATGCGTAACCAGACGGACCTGGCGTCCAAGTTCGGCATCCATGCGGTCAGTATCAACTCCACCAATCGCGACGAATGGGAAGCCATTGGCGCGGAACTGGACAAGAATCACATCGATCTCCTTCTGGTTTCGCCCGAGCGCCTGGGGAATCCTGACTTTGCCGCCCAGCTCTTACCGGGTCTGGAACAACGAACAAGGCTGTTGGTGATCGATGAAGCCCACTGCATCAGCGATTGGGGCCATGACTTTCGACCCGACTACCGTCGTATTTTGAGAACCGTCGAGCGGCTGAATGCGGACGCCTCCATTCTGGCCACCACCGCGACCGCCAATGACCGGGTGATTGCCGACATCCGTGAGCAGTTAGGAGAGCAATTGGTCGTTCAGCGTGGACCTCTCATGCGCGAGAGCCTTCGCCTGCGTGTACAGATCCTTCAAGATCAAGCGGAACGCCTGGCTTGGCTGGCCCAATTCGTTCCAAAGCTGGCAGGCTCGGGAATCGTTTACACGTTGACCGTTCATGACGCCAAGCGGGTGGCCGAGTACTTGGCCGGACGCGGGATCGATGCTCGTGCCTACTACGCAGAACTGCCAACCGAGGAGCGAGTCGAACTTGAAACGCGTTTTCAACAAAACGATCTCAAAGTCCTTTGCGCCACCACTGCCCTGGGCATGGGCTATGACAAATCGGATGTGGCATACGTCATTCACTTCCAGCGTCCGGGCTCGGTGATCAGCTATTACCAACAGATCGGGCGAGCGGGAAGGAGCCTCGATCGCGCCGAAGTCGTGTTGCTCGAAGGTTCGGAAGACGACGAGATCACGGAGTACTTCATCGACTCGGCCTTCCCCGAGGCAGAGGTGTTTGAGAAGCTTCGAGAACTGATGCAGGTCCAAGTGTTTCCAACCCTCGATGCCATTACCGGCAAGACCAACTTTCGACGTTCAAAGGTCGAAAAGGCGCTTAAGCTGCTCGAAGTCGAAGGCGCGATCGATCGGAAAGAGGGTGGCTTTCAATGGCTCGATCAAGACTGGCGCTATGAAGACTTGCGCTCCGTCGAGATCACTGAGTTGAGGCGTTGGGAACTTGAGCAGATGCGAGTATATGCGCGTCTCGGCCGGTGCCGTATGGAGTTCTTGGCCCAGGCGCTCGATGATCCGGAAGCTAGGCCCTGCGGGAACTGCGACATCTGTCGCGACCTCAAGCACCCGTATCCCGATCGCGACCTGATCTTGGATGCGCTCAAATTCTTGCGGCATGACAAGCACATTATCCGATCGCCTGCCTACTTTCCATCCGGCTTCGGGGGCAGTGAACGTCGGAGGAAGATCCCGAGCGAGGAGTTGCACGCTCCTGGTATTGCGTTGAGTTCTTACAACGATGCCGGATGGGGCAAACTTGTGAGGCAGGGCAAGTACGAGGGAGGACAATTCGCCGACGAACTGATCGAGCCATGTCGCGAGGCGGTCGAAGGCATGGATCCGAAGCCGCAGTGGATTGCCTGGGTGCCGAGTCTCCGATCGGACCGGGTGGAACAGTTTGCGCACAGACTTGCCATGGCGATCGGTCTGCCCGTCTATCCCGCCGTGCGAAAAGTCAAAGCCAATCTGGACCAGAAGAAAATGCAGAATTCGACCAGGCAACTGGAAAATGTCTGGGATGCCTTCGAGGTCGATCCTTCGCTTGTTCAAGCGGGATGCTGTCTGCTGGTGGATGACATCGTCGATAGCGGGTGGACTTTGGCGGCGATCGCGATCAAGCTCAAAGGCACCGGTAGCGGTCCGGTCGTTCCGTTGGCGCTGGCGACAGCCCGGCCGCGAGGCGACTCGTGAGGGCTCTGACCGTCGCCGCTTTGACGTCTCAGATCCTGCCGGATCTAAACCCGCTTCCCATCCAGACATGGCGAGCCATCTCCCAACTCGCAGAAAACGAAATCGTTCCCTTTGCGGTCCGCAACCTGCCTGGCCAAGACGTGAAGACGATTCAGCGTCGGCTGGAGAGAATCGAGGAATTCGAGGTTGAACTCGAAAGGCTTTCGGAACTGGGAATCCAGTTCACGACGATTTTTGAGGCTAGTTACCCTGCCCTTTGGATGGAGAAGCTTGGTCCTCGCGCACCAAGCCACCTCTTTCTCGCCGGCAATCCGATGCTGCTGCAAGAGTCGGCCATCGGGGTTGTTGGCTCCCGGGAGTTGGATTCCTCTGGGCAGGCTTTCTCGCGTGAGATCGGCGTCGAAATAGCGGCCCTTGGACGGGTTCTCGTTTCGGGAGTGGCACGCGGGGTCGATGAGATTGCAATGAGAGCATGTTTGGAGCGTGGCGGGAGGGTGGTCGGAATTCTCGCGGACAGTCTGACGAAAGCAATCGGCAAATGGCCAATCGAGTCAGGCAGCCTATGCCTGGTTTCTCCGTTCGCACCACAAACGGGATTCCAAGTGGCCAACGCCATGTCTCGCAACAAGCTTATTTTTGCGAGTTCGCAAGCGACCGTCGTCGTCTCCTCCTCACTTGAATCTGGAGGAACCTGGGCGGGCGCGGTCGAAGCGATACGGCATCAAATTGCCCCGGTTCTCGTACGAGAAACTCAGCCCATGCTACCGGGAAATGGGCGACTCCTCGAAATGGGTGGCAGAAGTCTTGCCAAGGCCTCCGATCTTGAAACCGTCTTGGAGACTTGCCAACCGGCTCAGGGCTCGCTACTATAGGGTCGATGTTCCAAGCCCTGCTGATCGCCGCCACCCTGACTCAAACCGCTGGTTCTGCCTACAACCCGACCGGACCCAGGATCGAATTCACGATGACGAACGGGAAGTCGTTTGTCATTGCAACCGACCCCAAACACTCTCCGAAAACCGTCGAGCACATCCTGACCTTGGTCAAAAGGGGATTCTACGATGGGCAGCGTGTCCACCGGGTGGAGTGGTGGGTGACGCAATGGGGTGCGCCTGCCTCCAAGAACGAACCAATGGACATCAAAGGTAAGGACGGAAAATTGGAGCAGAATCCGCATGTCGGCGACGGTGGTTCAGGAAAGGACATTCCCGTTTTTGAGGCGGCCGATGACGTGGATTACGTGCGTGGAATGGTCGGAATCGCCAGCACGGGGTTTCAGGTACCTGGAGACTCCCAGCTCTTTGTATTAAAGAAGGATGCCTTTAGGCTATACAAATCCTACGCGGTCGTCGGGAAGGTAATTGCGGGACTGGACACCATTGGCAAGATCCAACGTGGCGACCGATTCAAACGCGCCCGAGTCCTCGACTCTCCCAACGGCTGGAAACCTGGCAAACGCAAGGATTCAAGTCTCTAGATGGCGATCGGCTGACCAGACTGAGCGCTCTGATAGCCTCGGATTGCCACCCTGGCGGCCTGTAGCCCATCGAGGAGTCCAATAGGCGACTCCTTGTCGTCCAAAACGCATCGAATGAAATCGTTCACCATGAGGGCGTCCATATCCGAGGCATAGCCCGCCACCGAGTGGCTGCGACCTTCGTTGGAATAGACATCGACCGCCGGTCCGAACATATCCAATTCCATCACCCCCTTTTCCCCGACCACGTTCATGGTGACGTCGCCCCACGTCTTGTCGGAAGTCGGGCGGGACCAACTGGAGTCCAAGGTCGCGAAAATTCCGCTCGCGAATTCAATGGTCAACATCGCGGTGTCATCCCAAGCCTTCCCATACATGTTGGAGCCAATCTGGGCATGGACCCGAACCGGCTCTTCCTCGAGGAGAACTCGGAGAAGGTCGGCGACATGGACAACGTGGTCGATCATCGCCCCGCCTCCCGATTTTTCGGGCTCAATGAACCAACCGCCCGGGCAAGAGCCTCGGTTGGTGGCACAGATCGCCTTGATCGCTCCAATCTCACCGGCTCGATATCGATCACGAAGCCTCAGAAAAGCTGGCGAGTATCGGCAGGGAAACGCGGTCATGAGCTTTATGCCCGATTCTTCAACCGCCCGAGTCAGCAAGTCCTCTTCAGCTTTTGAGGCGGCCAAAGGCTTCTCGCAAAGGACGTGCTTGCC
>JADZBW010000062.1 GCA_020851885.1 Fimbriimonadaceae bacterium
CAGAACTGGAAGAGCCCTCGGCATCCTTACCTCGTCCATTCGAAGGCATCAAGCTGATTTGAGGAGTTTCACCGTTCCCGGAGCCCTAAACCCAATTGAAACCACGAAAGACAGTCTTCCCTCCATCCTGGGGGTTGGCGCAGGATCCTTCGTCATTCTTGGCCTTTCCCACGCATTCGGTTTGGCAATCGTCGAACTCCCTCGACGCATCCGGCGGCGCCGCTGGCAAAAAGCCAGGCAACCAAGGATCATATCCCCATAGCGCTCAATGCCCCAAGTTGCTAAGCATCTCGTCGTGCCCAAAGTAGAAGTGTTGCGTGAACTCGCCGGGTTTGAGCCACATCAAAGAAGACGGGAAGTCCGGCAGCAAGAAGTGCACGACTCCTTGCGCCTCGCGGGGAGTAAGCGCTTCCCCATCGATGCGGGAGACGATCAGATGCAGGAGGTCTTCTTCGCCTTCGAACTGATATCGGAATGGACCGACCGATCCACCAAACTCATTGGGTTCGATGCCCACCGATTGCAAGGCGAACTGGTCGCTGGGACGCGAGATCGCGGGGTCGAATGCGGGAAGAATGATTCGACGGTCTTCTTGGATGAACTTAATGACGATGCCGACGACTCGGTTGCGGCGTGCCAGTTCTTCTGAGGTCGCGATCATGGCCCTTCAAAGACGAAGTCCTTAAGAAAGAAGATGGCAGAGCGAGTGGGATTCGAACCCACGACCCGTTCATCACGAGTACGAGCTTTCCAGGCCCGCTCCTTAGACCACTCGGACATCGCTCTGCGCTACCGAACATTATGGCACTTTGGACTTCGGTCTGCGGATGCTGATCCCCATTTTGGGCTCAAAACACCTCTGCGCCGAGGTCTCGGTAGTGGCGATAGCCCAAGGAAACATCGGACACGGCGACCTTGCGGCCCGACTTCAAGGCCAATTTCGCCAGGCGATCCATATTGCCGCCCTCTCCGATTCTGATGAAAACCAGACGTGTCGAGAGGCAGCCAACCAATCGATCACGAATCTTGTTATTGATCCCAACAAAGTCTGCGTCGGGCCGGAAGGGAGAGATGGCAAGATCGGTGGCAGGGTCGAATTGATATCGCCATAGTCGCGCGGCACGGAATGCCTCGTCCTTCAAATCCTCGCCAAGGACTTTGAATAACCCTCGATCCAAGCACAAGATGCGCGGCGAACCCCACCTCAAGGGGACCACCGCCGATCGTTGGTACTCCGGCGTGTCATGCCCGGCAACGAGAATGCCACCGGAAAGGACTCCCTCCTCGGTAAGTTTCTCGATGCTGTCCAAATCTGCGGGAAAGGACCCACGAGAAGAGAGAACACAGAAGGTGGCGGCCTCCAAGAGCTTTGTGTTCCCGTAGAGGAAGAGGACTCCGGGTGGGTCCGGGTCCATTTGTTCGATGCGAGACGGGTAGTGGGCATCGGCGGAAGTGACCATTGTGACGCCGAGGCCTGCGAGTCGCTTCTCGATCGCCTCCGTTTCCCCGATCGACCTCCGAATGAGGTTTGCCGCCGCTTTGGCCGTCAGGCGATACTCTTCTCTCATCGACTCTTGGGATAGTTTCAAGAAGTCCTCCGGCGAGCGGCCAAGCAGTCCGTTGCGAGTGAGAATGCGAGTGACCGATCGTCCCCCAATGCCGGGAGTCATCGCGAGATGCAGGGCAAAGGTGCGCGACTGCATGGATGATTCCTAAACTGCCTCCACCGCACTCTTCAGGATCTTTACCGCCTGAGGACCAAGTGAAAGCATGACGTCGCCCACCAAATCGTGTTCCACCGGTCCGCCCAAGCCTTCTCCCAGATTGGTGACGACCGCGAGCAGACCGTATTCGATACCCGCCTCTTTCATCAAGATGGCTTCGGATGCGGCGGTCATACCGACCACATCGCCGATCGCCGCAAGCATCTGAATCTCGTGGGGAGTTTCGAATCTCGGTCCATTGAGCCCTAGATAGGTTCCTCCGTCTTCGATCTTGAACTCATTGGAACTGAGAATCGCGGCGCGGGCACGGGGACCAAACGGCTGGGCAAATGGAGTGTGCACAACCTGATCGTCGTACAGAGTCAGATTTCGGCCACTGAGGTCGAGAAAGTCCGCGCAAGCAACGTAAGTGCCCACCGGTCTCGCGACGGATAGGGAACCGACCGCAGCCGTGGCGAAACAGATCCCCACTCCAACTTGCTGCAGGGCCATCGCCATCCCTCGGTAATTGACTTTGTGCGGCGGCACGGAATGGCCAGCCGAGTGGCGATTCAACAAGAGAGCGGACTTGGATCCAATGGAGATCAGGCGCCCTCTGACAACTCCATACCGAGTGGGAATGTGAATGGCTCGCCCAGGCTCTTGGGCAAGTAGATTCCCAACTCCGGTACCGCCAATGATTGCCGCATCCAACTTCATCCGCGTTCGATTATAGATGCTTGCCAAGTAAACTCACACCATGACCCTTCGCGAGGTGCTGCATGCGCACATCCCGACCTTGACCATCGAGAGCACCGTTCGCGATGCCGTCGACAAGATGGACATCTATCAGTTCGGCGCACTGGTGGTTGTGGATCCGAATTCGGTGCCGATCGGGGTTCTGACGGAAGGTGACCTCTGTCGAATCGCCACCACCCGAGACACGTTGATTGAGATGTCTGAGGAGCCGGCTTGGGTTCATGCCAGCAAAGACCCAACGACCGCGCATCCGGACACCGAGATCAGTGAAGCGTTTCACCAGATGCTGAGTTCGGGGCTCACTCTGCTGCCAGTCGTCGAAGAAAGGCGCTTACTTGGGGTCGTTTTGCGCGTAGATCTCATGCAGGCGATGTTTCTCGACCGGCACGGTTAGCTTGCCAAGGACCTCGTCTGAACAATCGTTTCAAGAGTAGGAAGCATTGATGATTGAAGTTGGTAACCCTTTCCCCGTGTTTGCATTGAAGGACCAGGATGGAACCTTGTGGTCGAATGAGAAGATCCTTGGCAAGAAAACCGTGGTCTACTTCTATCCCAAGGATGATACGAGTGGGTGCACGATCGAAGCCTGCGAGTTCAGGGACCTCATGCCCTCGTTGAAGGGAGTTCAAATCCTCGGTGTGAGCCCCGATAGTGAGAAGTCCCACCAGAAGTTCATCGGGAAATTCAATCTGAATTTCACGCTGTTGGCGGACGTTGAGCACGATCTTGCCGATCGATGCGGAATCTGGGTCGAGAAATCCATGTATGGCAGGAAATACATGGGAATTGAGCGCACGACTTATCTTTTGGATGAGGCTGGCACAGTTACAAACGTGTGGCGAAAGGTCAAGCCGGAAGGGCATGCCGCCGAGGTCCAAGCCGCCATAGGTTAGGAGCGGTACACTGCCTCCGATGTCTGACAAGGTAACGGCGCCGAAGATTGCGACCATGAAGGCCGAAGGGCGCAAGATTGTGTGCCTTACTGCTTATGATGCCTACTTTGGCGCTCTCGTGGATGAGGCAGGTGTGGATCTCATTCTGGTCGGGGACTCGGCGGCCAACGTGGTATTGGGCTACCCGACCACCGTTTCGATATCGATGGAAGAGATGGTCCACCACGTGAAGGCAGTTCGGAGAGGCGTGCAACGTGCCCTGGTAGTCGCCGATATGCCGTTGGGCAGTTACAATTCATCGACTGAACAGGCGGTGGACTCCGCGGTCATCCTCATGCGGGCTGGCGCTGAGGCAGTCAAGCTTGAAGGAGACTACCCGGAGGCTATTGCGGCGATGGTGAAAGCGGGAATCCCGGTGATGGGCCATGTTGGAATGACTCCACAATCGGTGAACGTTTTCGGCGGGTTCAAAGTGCAAGGCAAGGGTGCGGCCGGACAATCGGTGATCGATGCGGCTCTGAGTATCCAAAATGCG
>JADZBW010000063.1 GCA_020851885.1 Fimbriimonadaceae bacterium
AGAAGAGGCAGAGGTCGCCAAAGCCCAGACATCCGATCTCAAGAGAACGCTTTCCGAACTTGAGTCGAAAGAGCGGGAACTCGAGGAAGCTTTGCGCGCAATCGAGCTTCAGTTCCCAAACCTTCCGCACGAGTCTGCCCCCGATGGCGACGACGAATCCGCAAATGTGGTGGTGAAGCATTGGAGTGAGAAGCCCACATTTGCCGAAGCGCCCCTGCCTCACTGGGAGATCAGTGAGCGTCTTGGATTGCTCGATCTCCCACGGGGCGCCAAGATCACGGGAAGCGGCTTCGCTGTTTACACCGGGCAGGGCGCAAGGCTCCAGCGAGCACTCTTCAACTTCATGATCGACCATCAGACCTTGAAGAACGGCTATCGCGAGATCTACCCGCCGTTCATCGTCAATCGAGCCTCTTTGATCGGCACGGGAAATTTGCCCAAGTTCGAGGAAGACCTCTACAAAGTGGATGACGACCTCTATCTCATCCCAACCGCCGAAGTCCCGGTCACGAACCTTTATCGAGACGAAATCCTCGACGGCGACGACCTCACCATCAACCTCGCTGCGTTCAGTGGCTGCTTCAGGCGCGAAGCAGGCGCGGCGGGTAAGGACACTCGCGGCCTCTTGCGGATCCACCAATTCGACAAAGTCGAACTCGTCAAATTTACAAAGCCCGAGGACAGCTACCGAGAACTCGAGCTCCTCGTGAAGGATGCTGAGTCGAGTCTTCAGACACTTGGACTCCATTACCGAATCGTGGAGCTATCGACGGGTGATCTCGGTGCAAAGGGCTGCAAGTGCTTCGACCTTGAAGTTTGGTCGCCGGGAGTAGATCGGTATCTGGAAATCTCTAGCTGCACCAATTTCGAGGCTTATCAGGCTCGACGGGCAAACATCCGATTCCGCCGCGAGACCGGGGCAAAGCCCGAGTTCGTGCACATCCTCAATGGGTCCGGTCTGGCATGCCCACGGCTGTTCAGCGCGATCGTCGAGACCTACCAAAGGCCCGACGGGACGGTCGAGGTCCCTGAGGCTCTGAGAAGTTATGTCGGACGAGATTTGTTAGCCTGATCGATCAGTAGATAACCTTATTGAGCGGGTATTCCACGAGGCCGGTGGCCCCCGCTCGCTTGAGGTTCGGAATGAGGTCCCGAACCTCTTTCTCCTGAAGAATTACTTCTGCCGCGACCCACCCGGAATCGGCCAAGGGAGAGATCGTGGGGTTCTGCAGCGATGGAAGCAATCCGAGGATTTCCGCTTGGCGGGCCACCGGAACGTTCATCTTGAGTCCCACCATCTTGGAGGCGTTCATCGCTCCCGTTAGCAGAATTTCAAGGGATTCCAGTTTGCGGCGCTTCCAATCATCCGCCCAAGCGTCATGACCGCAAACGAATCGAGTCGTCGAGGTAAGGATGGTCTCGATAATCCTAAGATTGTGGGCACGAAGCGACGATCCAGTCTCCGTGTTGACGACGATCGCATCCACGAGTTGAGGGACTTTTACCTCACAGGCTCCCCAGCTAAACTCAACCTGCGCCTTGACGCCCCGTCCGGCCAAATAGCGATCGGTCAGCCTCACATACTCGGTGGCGATTCGCTTGCCCTCCAAATCGGTTGGATTCTGATAAGGGCTATCGTTGTGCACCGCAACCACGATTCGAATCGGGTTGTTGGTGAGTTTGGAATAACGCAACTCGCAAATCTCTCGAACGTCGGCACCGGTATCGGCGATCCAATCGGCTCCCGTCAGTCCCGCATCGATAATCCCTTGCCCGATGTAAGTTGGAATCTCCTGGGGGCGAAGTAGGATCGGCTCGATTTCCAGATCATCGACCACGGGTTGATAGGAACGGGAGGAAGTTCGGAAGTTAAAGCCGGCCTTTTCGAAGAGGCTGAACGTGGCTTCCTGGAGGCTGCCTTTGGGCAAGCCGAGCTTGAGGATCATGGCGCGGAGTTTACCGATGGCGGTAGTCGGCTCTCGCCAAATGGGCTATCGTTAGCTTATGCAACCGGCACCACTCCTGGCGTTGATTCTTCCCGTACTGAGCTACGCGGCAGACTTTGACTCGAAGACCTGGATGTACAAAGGGTGCAAGGTCCATGTGACGGTGGGCAAAAAAGAGGCGGCTTCCATCGGCACCTTTCTGGTAACGGTCGCCGCGCCCACTGGAAATCGCGCCACCCTCCGCGCGGATCGGGATGGAACTCTGTCCGGAGCCTGGGCGGACGATATCGATGGCGATGGCAAGTTTGAGGTGATGGTCTGGTGTCAATCCGCCGGTACGGGAAGCTATGGCAAGATCGGAGTCTTTACCTGGACCGGCTCAACGCTCAAAAACCGGGTGATTCCAGAACTCAATGCTGGTCACATGGCTGGGTACATGGGGCATGACCAGTTCTCGGTCACAAGAAGCCAGCTGTATCGATCGTTTCCGATCTTCAAACAGAAGGACAATGATCCGGCGGTAAGGATTGGGATGCGGACCCTTCGCCTCAACCTCAAAAGATTTCGCTGGGAAAGCGCTTAGGCTCGATCAGTGATCGTCCAGGTCAAAGCCAAAAACCGGCGTACCGCTGCTCACAACTTTTGCCGACTTCTTGATCATGCCTGCCAGTTGGCTTTGATCGAGGTATCGCCCTCGCACGAATACTCCCGATATCTTCGTCGAATTCCGAATATCTTGAAGCGGGTTGGCATCTAGCAGAACGAGGTCGGCGACCTTGCCCTGCGTGACGGAACCCATCGTCTTCTCCCATCCAAAGTAGCGGGCGGGGTTGATCGTCGCCGCGCGCAGGGCCTGCATGGGCGTGAATCCAGCCTTGACCATCAAGGCCAACTCGTCATGGATCCCGAATCCCGGAAACGCATAGGGGTTCGGAGTGTCGGTGCCGGCCAGGAAATCGACCCCCGAGTTCACCATCATCGCCATCACTTCCATCTCCTTCGCGATACGCCGACGAAGTGCGGCGTAATCCTCAGTGGTCATCGACTTGAACCGCCGGTCTTTCGAAACGTCCCAAGTGCCGGTGAT
>JADZBW010000064.1 GCA_020851885.1 Fimbriimonadaceae bacterium
GAATGACAAACTGAATGTTCATGAGCCCGCGCACATCGAGCGCCCGTGCGATTTTGCAGGCGCTGGAGATGATCTGGGCTTGGACGTCGGGCGTTAGCGAAACCGGAGGATAGACCGCCATGGAATCTCCGCTATGAACGCCTGCGCGCTCGATATGCTCCATGATTCCTGGCACCAGGGTGTCGGTTCCGTCGCTGATAACGTCAACTTCCGCTTCCTTTCCAAGGAGGTACTTGTCGATCAGCACCGGCTGGCCAGGGTTGGCGTCCTCCGCTTGCGAGTAGAAACGGCGCAAGTGGTCTTCCGAGAAGACGATCTCCATCGCTCGACCGCCCAAGACAAAGCTCGGTCGCACCAGGACGGGATATCCCACTTCCCCCGCCACGACCGCCGCTTCCTCCAGCGATGTCACCGCTTTGCCGCGCGGCCTTGGGATGCAGAGGCCCTCCAGCAGAGCATCGAATTGCTTGCGATCTTCAGCCATCGCGATCGCTTCGGGGGTTGTCCCTAGCACCTGGATTCCGTTTTGCTTCAAACCTTCGGCAAGGTTGATCGCAGTTTGGCCGCCGAACTGGCATACCACGCCGACCGGCTTCTCATGGGAAATAACGTCGAGGACGTCTTCCAAAGTCACAGGCTCAAAGTAGAGGCCATCGCCGGTATCGAAGTCGGTGGATACCGTCTCGGGATTATTGTTGGCGATGATCGCGCGGTAGCCGAGTTTCTCAAGTGCCCAAACGCAGTGTACGCAAGAGTAGTCGAACTCAATTCCCTGGCCGATGCGGATCGGACCGGAGCCAAGGACGAGGACGGTGGGCTTCATTCCAAGGGTCTATTGTGGCATGGCCGCGCCCCAAAAGGAGCTACTTGATCGAAAGCCCCGTCACAACGTAACCCTTCCCTGATTCCTTGAGCGTGAAACG
The DNA here is from genome assembly GCA_020851885.1 of Fimbriimonadaceae bacterium. Classification (GTDB taxonomy): domain Bacteria; phylum Armatimonadota; class Fimbriimonadia; order Fimbriimonadales; family Fimbriimonadaceae; genus 55-13. The sequence continues at coordinate 924 of JADZBW010000064.1, forward strand.
GAATCGCTTGCCAAAAACCAACTCGACTTTGGCGGGTCGTGAAAACAGGATCTCCTCACTCCATTCTTCAACCATAAGCGGTTCCTTGCCATAGGCCTTCGCAAAGCGCTTCTCCATCTCGGTCGCGGGCGACTTCATCGCTTTGGTCATCCACCGATCCACCGCCTGAACCGCGGGTTCCTTCACCTCGCGGCTCACCAATTTGAGTTGGCCACTGACCGGCTGGTAAGTGGTATGCACCGTGATCAGTCGCGTCGAACTATCGGTGGCAAAGGACGTTGGAGGTTCAACCGATTTGACGAGCACCGACTGTCCCTGGAGCCCGATATGGTAGTCCCCATCGGACTCGGCAAGCGTCCAGATACCACTCATCGTTTTGGTCAGCTGATACTTGCCATTCAATGGATGCAAAAACCAGAGTCGGTAGCCGTAGCGCACCCCTGCATCCTGAAACCCCATGCCATCCACGAGGATGTCGCCGCCGTGCATCAAAATCGGCACGGAACCGTATTGGTAAACCCAGTCGAACAAAGCCGGGATTGGAATTGGACTCTCGTCGGCCTCGTGGAAGACTCGAAGCCTGGAAACGGCGCCCATATGCACGCCGACGGCAATCCGACCGAAACCCCGCGATACCGCACCCTGCAAGTTTCGATAGCTTGTCTCCATAAAATCGCCTGAGGAAACGGCTTCGCTGTATGGCTTTAGCAGCATCTCGACATCCGCCGACGTGGTCTTGGCGCTGGTTTCTTTGAGAAGTTTGGCGATCAGGATATCCAGGCACTGCGAAATCGCGGGGTCGACCTTCGCCGATGGATGGTCGGAACGTCGTTTGGCGAAAGATTCGGTGAAGGTCTTGGTGTCGGACTGGGCGCCTGAAAACAAGATGGCAGCGGAAGCAAGGAGGGCAAGCACGTCGGGATTATGGACGTACATCTCGCCAGTTGGTAACGGGAAAGCCTCGACAAGGTGTAAAGTCCATCAATATGAGTCTCCTCACCGCACTTGCGCTGACCCTATCCCTCCAAGGCCAGGCGGCAGACCTGACCAAGCTCCCCGAGCTTGTGCAGTCCAAGCACACAATCTCTCTCCATGGCTCGACCCTCGCCTACACCGCGACCACCGGCACGCTGCCCATCCGAGATAACGATGGCAATGAGGAGATCCGGATGTTCTATGCCGGATACACCAAAGATGGCGCGGACCCGGATACCCGCCCGATCGTCTTTGCGTTCAACGGTGGCCCTGGATCGGCGACACTTTGGCTGCACATGGGAGTCCTGGGTCCGAAGCGCGCCAAGCTCAACGACGACGGTTCTATGCCGCCTGCACCTTATCGGCTAGTCGAAAATCAAGAAACTTGGCTGGGCGCTGCCGACGTTGTCTGCATCGATGCCCCGGGCGCGGGTTTCAGTCGACTATCCAAGCCTGAAGCGGCGAAGAAGTACTACAGCGTTCGGGGCGATGCTCAAGCTTTCACCGAGTTCATCCGCATGTACCTCAACCGAAACAAGCGGTGGCGGTCCCCGATCTACCTGGCGGGCGAGAGTTACGGCGGCATGCGCATCGGTGTGCTCTCCAAGACCCTGCTCGACAACGGAATCGCTTTGAACGGCGTGGTGATCATCTCAGGAACCATGAACTTCGGGAATCTGGACAATTCCAAGGGAAACGATCAGCCCGCGATTTGCTTCCTTCCAACCTTCTTCTGCACTGCCTACTATCACAAGCGCTTGAATGCGAGGCTCCAGGGAGACTTCAAGAAGGGACTCGCAGAAGTTCAGGCATTCGCAGAGGGCGAGTATGCATCCGCGCTCCAGAAGGGCGATGCGCTCACCGACGCTCAAAAGGAGCATATTGCTGGCAAAGTCGCCGAGTATACGGGCCTTACCAAGGCCTTCGTGCTTCGGTGCCACCTCAGGGTGAGCGATGGGCACTTCTATAAGGAACTTCTGAGAGATCAGGGAAAGACGATCGGGCGCTTGGATGGCAGGCTCACGGGGACGGATGCGACGGAGGTTGGAGAGTATCCCGAGACCGATCCCAGCTCCGACGCGATCACGCCGCCCATCGTCTCATGTCTCTACGATTACTACAGCCGAGAGCTTGGATACATCACCGATCAGAAGTACCACGTCTACAAGCCGGGTGGCGGTTGGGAGTTCGGCGAAGGGACCGCCGATACCAGTGAGGACTTCCGCGCTTGCCTCGCCGCCAATCCCCACATGAAGGTGCTGATCTGCTGCGGATATACGGACATGGCCTGCACTTTCTCAGGAATCAAGTACACGATGGACCACATGGACATGCCAGTGGAGGCTCGTAAGAACATCGAGTATTCCTTCTATATGGCGGGCCATATGATGTACATCGACACCCCGTCGAGGGTGAAGTTGGGCCACGATGTGGAGGCATTCATCAAGCGCGCCAGCTAGATGGGTGTCACCGAGTTTCGAGCAGGGCGTCGTCTTCCTGCTCGAAGGTGCCGTAGTAATACGGAGTTTGCGATTCGAACTCGCCCGCGCAAGTGTCGACCATTTTGAAAACCGGCATCACTTTCTGCCGCTCGATCTCCGCGGTCACCTTCTCTTTGTAGGCTCCATCCGTCGCGCCTTCCAACAACAACGAACGAATCGCGGGGGATGGATATCCCAGCAGGAATGCATCCTCGATCAACGTCGCCGTATCCTCGGACCCACCCTTGGTATTTCGCAAAGCAACCAGACGCGATTCAATCGCAAGCAAGGTCTCGATCTTCCTCAAAAACCACTTGTCCACTCGGCTGATTTTGTTGACCCGATCCACTCCCCAACCGCGTCTCAGCCCTTCTGCGATGGCCCAGAGCCGCTCGTCGGTAGGTTTCTTGATCGCCAGTTCGAGTTCATCATCCGGCATAGGTGGGGTGGCACTGGCGGTGGCACTGGCGGCTCGCCAGTGGGTATCACGACCGGCCCGGTCGTGTGTGTCGTTCACCTTGCTGAACGATGGATTGTCTTCCGAGTGGGTATCACGACCGGCCCGGTCGTGTGAGTCGCCAATCCACTTCCAATCTTTGAGGCCAGCCTTGGCGGGGTTATCGAGGGTGTACTCGACACAACGCAAGTAGTCTGCCTCATCGCGAATGAGGTGATCATAGTATTCGGACTGCCAGATTGGTCCGCGTCCTATCTTGTGTGCTGTGTACGACTTCCAACTGTGGAGAATATCTCCAAGTTGGTTTCCGGCCAGTGGCTCCACAACGACATGGACGTGATTGGGCATCACGCACCAGGCATGCAGGCGATATCGGTCTCCGTCAAAGTGCTTGAGGTTTTCAATGACGACTTCTGCCACGCTGGGCTCCCTGAGAATGCATGAACCATTGCCGGCGTCGAGAAGGGCATCGACGCGATCGGACATGAGGCGCTTGAGCTCGGCTGCTTCTCGCAGTGATATTTGCTGCCTAGCGACACGAGATTCGATGAATTCTCTATCCTTTTTCCATTCATCGACCACGTCCTGGGTGACGGAATCTGCAAGCCGATAAGTGATGGAATAGGTTCCCCCTTCTTTCGTCCAATGCGGGAGATA
>JADZBW010000065.1 GCA_020851885.1 Fimbriimonadaceae bacterium
ACCAGATCTTCGACGATAGAGTTCACGATCTTGGTGAAGGCGGCACCGATGATCACGCCAACCGTCAGGTCGATCACATTGCCCTTAATCGAAAACTCACGGAACTCTTGGGCGAACGACTTCTTTGCCGGAATCTCAGGCGGAGACATGGTCAAAGTTGTACCGCAAGGACTGTTCCAGGGCGTCGCGCAGGTGGCTGGCATCCCATTCTGGACCCGTATTGAGACTGGCCTCTCTAAGCACGGTCTTCGGATCAACCAAAGGGTGACCGTTGGGAATACTTGCCTGGACAAGGACGGCAAGGTCTGTGAGCTTCAGGGCGCAACCGCACAGCTTCTGACCCGTGACTGGATCGACCACATCGTTCGCCGAATTGAAGGCAAAACAGTCGGCCGTTCTTCGGCCTCGGTTGACGTGGCTGGTTTCTTCCGCAAGAACAGCCGCGAGACCACAAAGATTGAGTGCCTTGGTGATTGGCTCGATTACCGCCCTGTAGGCTCGCTTCACATCTCTGAACGTGCAGTCGATGGAAGCTAGGGGCATTGCCAAGGCTATGGTCGCATCGTGCCCATGCAGGACCGCCTTGCCTCCCGTTGGCCTGCGCACATGCGGTACGGTGGTTCCAGGAAGTAGGTCGCGCTCTGGATTTTGGAACTTGCCCAGGCTCACCCAGGGACCATCCCATGAGTACACACGAGCAACGACGGCGCCGTGCTCGGCCTGAAGGAGCAGTGCCTCGTCGCGAGCCATGTTAGTGAAGCCGTCCCGTGGTGGATCGAGGGTGACCACTACACGACCGTCCTCGGCAGCAGCGGTGAAATCCTTGCCACCACTTCATAGTGAATAGTTCCGATCTTCTGGGCGATCTCTTCGGCGGTGATCGCATCCTCCCCTTGACTTCCTAATAGCACGACCTCATCCTCTTGCTGCGCTTGAGGGGCCAGGGTCAAGTCGATGGCGAACATGTTCATGGCGATACGCCCCAGAACCGGACAGCGAACTCCGTGCACGAGGACTTCTCCGCAATTGGAGAGGCCGCGATCGTAGCCATCGCTGTAACCCTGAGGAACGATTCCAATGGGGGTCTCTCTCGACGTGACGTAAGTTAGGCCATAGCCGACTGGGTGCTTCGCCGGCAACCGCTTCACTTGGGCCAAATGGCTGACCCAGCGCATGGCCGGTTGGAGATTCAACGCCTGGTGGGTCCGGGATAATGGAGCAGACGGGTACAGGCTATAAATGCCGACCCCAAGTCTCACCAATCGATTGCCCACGTGCGGACTCTCATGGACCATCACCGCCGAGGTCGCCGACTCATGGCGAGCGATATTCGGCCAGCCGGACTGCTTGATCACTTCCAATGCCTCGGCGAATGCGGTCGTCTGATCATGAGCGTGGCTGAGATCGGTCGTATCTTCTATGTTGCCGAAGTGCGAATAGGCCGCTACCAGTTCGATCTGTGGGAAGTTGCGGAGTTTGGCCAGGAAGTCGGGAATCTCCTCAGGCAAGAGTCCCTGACGTCCAAGCAAGGCATCGATCTTCAGGTGGATTTTGGGCCGCTTCCCAAGGAGAGCGCCGGCATCGGCAACGCCTTGAAGTCTCCTAACGTCGTAAATCGCCAATTCGCCATCGAGTCGAACGGCCTCTTCCACATGATCGCAAGGCACATATCCCAGAACCAATGTCGGTTTCGACGTTATCGCCCGAACGGCAACCAACTCTTCGATGTCGTCAACGGCAAATCCATCGACGTTGCCGTCCAGGCATTCGACGGCGACATCCAAGCCATGGCCGTAGGCATTTGCTTTGATTACGGCAAATGTTTCGGTGTGGGGCAGCGTGAGACTCCTGGTGTTATGCTGCAATGCCGCCCGGTCGATTTGGACCTCAGACAGGTACTTCAAATCTCCACCCGCTGTAATTCCAGAGGCTCGCCGGCAAGGCGTCTCACCATGTCTTCATAACCCGGGGACAAGTCGGTGACTCGATAACTCCGCGTCCCCCCGCGGCTAAGGCGGCAAGTAATTTCGGGATGTCGATCCAAATAGGATGCCAACTTGTCCGGCACCACTTCATCCTGGGAGATTACGGGACAGGCCACCATTTCACGAATCACTTGCTTGATCAGACAATAGTGGGTGCAGCCAAGGATTAGGCCGTCGATGTTGCGGTCATTCAAAGGTTGCAAGTAGTCGGCAAGGACAGGCTGGATATATTTGACACCATCGTTTTCCACGAGCGGGACCAACAATGGAGCCGCGATCGACAAAAAATGATTAAGGGGCGACTGCCTTTGAACTTCTTTCTCGTACGCTCCGGATTCAACCGTACTTGCCGTTGCAATGACGGCCAGGGTGCCACCTTCACTGATTTCAAGAGCCGCTTCCACGGCCGGGATCAAGACACCCAATACGCGGCGATCCGGGTAGTTGACAGGAAGATATTCTTGCTGGCTCTTTCTGAGTGACTCGGCGGACGCGGTATTGCATGCCAGGATGACTAACTGGCAATCCTGATCAAAAAGGTAGGAGAGCGCTTCGCCAACGAACTCATGGATGGTCGACTGAGAGCGATTGCCGTAAGGCACGCGCTTCGTATCGCCAAGGTAGAGGTAGTCGAACTCTGGCAGGCGACGAATAATCGACTGCGCGATCGCCAAACCGCCGAGGCCTGAATCAAAGACCCCGATCTTCATGAACTCTCCTTAAGTCGATGCCATGGCGGCCGCACTGTCGAACTTCCACCTGACATCGAGATCCTTCACCGCTTTGGTCTCATCCAGTCGACCAACCACCTGGGTTGTTGGTGCGTTGTGCAGGAGGTCGGGATCGGTTTCAGCTTCCCTGCAAATCGCGATCATCGCGTCGCAGAATTCATCCAAGGTCTCTTTCGACTCCGTTTCCGTGGGTTCGATCATGAGGCACTCTGGCACGATCAATGGGAAGTAATTCGTTGGCGGATGGAACCCATAGTCGATCAGTCTCTTGCTGATATCGAGGGCCCGCACACCATAGTCTCGCTTGTACTTCTCGGCGGTGAGGATGCACTCATGCATGCATGGCCGGTCGTGGGCAGGTGGCAGAACCTCCTTGAGTTTCTCGCGAATGTAGTTTGCGTTGAGCACCGCGAATCGCGAAATATCCGCCATATGTTCTTTGCCGAAGGCACGGAGATAGGTATAGGCACGAACCTCCATCAAAAACTGGCCATAGAATGCGGAAACTCGGCCAATCGAGTGAGGCCGCGTATAGTCCGCAATGACTTCCCCGCTGTCGTTTCGTCGAACAACGGGAACGGGCATGAACGGCTCCAAATGCTTCTGGAGGCCAATCGCGCCACATCCGGGTCCACCGCCGCCATGAGGCGTGCTGAACGTCT
>JADZBW010000066.1 GCA_020851885.1 Fimbriimonadaceae bacterium
CTGGTCTTACATCGCCAGTTCTCCGATTTACAAAGAGCCCGTATTTGCGAGCAAGTTCATTGTTTTTGGCATGAGCGACAACTCGCTGATGGCGATCAATGTAAGCGATGGACAACCGGCATGGGCCGCACCGATCAAGGTTTTCGATGGATTCCTTGGCAAATTGGCCGCTCACCAGAGCAATGTCTTCTACTTCACCAACAGCTATGACATGGTGAGCGTCAGCGCGACAACTCAGAAGGTGAACTGGAAGCAGCGGTTTTCGGTCCTCGGTCCCGACACTGAAGCGTTGAACCTGAGCGACAACCTCTATGTGAACACGGGCACCGATGTCGTTGGTATGAGCACCCTCAACGGCCGGAAGGTCTATGAAGCCAATGCTAACGAGGCCTTGGCATTTGCCCCTGCCGCAAACGGCGAAAGCGTCCTCGGCGTCAGCTTGGATGGGAAGGTCCATTTGTTCGGTTCCAATGGTCGTCCATTGGTTCGAAAAGACATCGATCTCGGCTCCCAGCCGGCAGCGTCCCCGTCGGTCATCGGCAGATTCTACGCCGTGCCTACCAAGAACGGTGCGATCAACTTGATCGATTCCAAGACTGGCGATATCGTGTGGAGCTATTTGGTGCGTCCGATCGGAGATCAATCCGCGGCCCCTGCGACTGGTCAAGGAACTCCGGGTGGATTCGGGGGGCCAGGTCGAGGTGGTGCCGGAGGGGGAACCCAGACCCAAAATGTGGCCAAGGTGCTTGCCATTCCCGCCGCCGGTCCCGCCATGCTCTCGGGCGACACTCTCATGATGCTGACGGTGGATGGTAGCCTCCTCGCATTCGACAAAACGCTTGGTGTCGATCTCACCGCGCCGACCGTTAAGATGCTTTGGCCCAATGCCGGAGACCTGGTATCGGGACAGCCCCCGCTGGAACTGATCTTCAAGATCGAAGACGAAGCGTCTGGAATCAACACCAAAACGCTCAAAATCGATATCGACGGCAAGGAGATGGAATATGAATTCGGCCGTGATGGCATTGCCGTTGTCCGGATCTCCAGCTTGAGCAAGAATAAGCCGCTCGTCGATGGGCGAAAGACCATTTCCGTGATCGCCTCGGATTGGATGGGCAATCAAGGAATCACCCGGTTCTTCCTCGTAATCGACAATACGTTGAAGCCCCTCCAGCGACCAACCGGAACCGATACGACCGGTGGTGGCGGCAAGATCGGTGGTGGCGGCGGTGGCAAAGGTGGCGCAGGCTAGGCGCCGATGACTCTTCAGCTGTGGCAAGCCTTGCTCGCGGCGGAATTGAATCCGATCAAGGGCCGAGTTCTTCTCCGGGAACTCGGCCCAATTCGTAATGCCGGAATCCAAGAGCTTCTGGCCAGCACCCATCTGACCCCTGCGGAAAGAAAGAGAGTTCAATCGACAAGCCTGGAGGCCGTGAACGAAGCTGAGAAGAGGGGAGTTCGCGTGGTTTCCTTTGGGGAATACCCCGAGGTCCTTCGAGCGTGGAATGACAATCCACTCGCCCTATTCGTCGATGGCGATTGGTCTTCAGCGGCTCGACCGACCATTGGCATCGTGGGAACGCGGGGAGCCACCGCCTATGGCAAAGCCGTCGCCACAAAATTCGCCGAGGCATTCGCGAGGGCCGGGGTGACCGTCGTGAGCGGCGGGGCCATCGGTATCGACGCCGCCGCGCATAAGGGAGCCATTTCCGCAGGTGGGCAAACAATCGCGGTGATGGCGGGCGGGATCGACCGCTTGTATCCGGCCCAACATCGCGGGCTATTCCAACAGATTCGCGAGTCCGGTTGTCTGGTCAGTCAATTCGCCTGCGGCACCAAGCCGGAATATTTCCGTTTCTTGATTCGAAATCACCTGGTTGCGGCGCTGAGCCAAGTACTGGTGGTGGTCGAGGCTCCTGAGCGTTCCGGCGCCATGAGCACCGCTTTCCGCGCCAATGAACTGGGTCGTCATGTTTTTGTGGTTCCGGCAAACATCGAGAACGTGAACTTTCGCGGTTCCCATAGCCTCATCAGGGATGGCGCGACCCTTGTCGATCACCCAGCCCAGGTCCTTGAAGAGCTTGGAGTCGAGTTGCCAGAACTCGTCCCGGCCGAAACACCGGTGAATCCCATCGCGGCGAGGATCATAAAAGTTCTTTCGACCGACCCCCTACCGACGGAGCTCATCGTCGAGCGAAGCGGTTGCCCGATGAGCGATGTTTTGAGCGAATTGACGATGCTTGAATTGGACGGCCGCATCATTCGCGAGCCCTCAGGCTATATCCTTAAGCCATGACGCGAGTCTTCGACATGTTGGGTCCGGAAGGGTTCGGTACCTACCGCGTGAATTGGCAAGGGCCGGTATTCGAGCGCGTCAGCGCACCGCCTCAAGGGCTCCTGATTCCAGGGTTCATGGACATCCATATCCACGGTGCGTATGGCATCGACTTCATGAGCGCCACCTCGGATGAGTTGAGGACGCTCTGCGACAAGCTTGCCATCCAAGGTTACGAAGGACTTCTCCTCACGACGGTGACCGCGTCTGCCAAGGATGTGAAACAGGCGATCGACCGAATCCCCGATCATCCGTTGATTCTTGGGTTCCATTTGGAGGGGCCGTTGATCAGTCCAACCTATCCTGGGGCGCAGCCACCGTCCGCTATCGCTTCGCCGCCGGTCGGGGCAACTGATTGGGACGAAGTTTTCGATCACCCAAAGCTCAAATTGGTCACGTTGGCGCCGGAGTTGCCAAACGCCCTGGATCTTATCTCCAGACTCATGAAGCGACGGGTGCGGGTGAGCATGGGCCATACGAACGCTACGTACGATGAGGCTCGCCGGGGATTTGAATTTGGATCGGACCATGCAACCCATACGTTCAACGCCATGCGACCCTTGCACCATCGCGAAGCAGGAACGGTGGGCTACGTTCTGAACAACGATCACCTGTTTGCCGAGATCATTTATGATCGGCTCCACGTGGCTCCAGAGGCCGCACGACTGTTGCTGAAATGCAAGCCGCAAGATCGTGTCGTGGCGGTCAGCGACAGCACCATGGCAACGGGTCTCGGTGC
>JADZBW010000067.1 GCA_020851885.1 Fimbriimonadaceae bacterium
CGACAAAGTGCTCTCGGCACCGGTTCCAGAACCCGCTTCGATGGTGGCACTCGGACTTGGAGCGGTTGCTCTAATCCGACGACGGCGCAAGAACTAGTTTTCAGCTCTCATCACTGGTGGTTGGGCCGGCGACAAGCTGGCCCAACTGCTTTTTTAATGAACCTTCACTGGCGTCATGTCCGTGTCAACGGAAGCATGTTCCATTTCATGACGCGATCTTTCTTGAACGGACGATTTCACTCCGCGCCGTAAGCGCGACGAGTACCGCGACCACAATCAGAAGGAGTCCGGTGTGCTCGGCGCTCAAAAACGTCGCAGGGATCATTGCCGCCGTTACCGATGCGTAGAAGATCGGCCTTTTTGAGATCAAACCTCCGACAAATCCACCAAGAAGCGGTGTCAACAGGATTCCAGCGATGAAGCCAAGGTAGTTGGCGACGATCAGACTGGCGGCAAACCCAACCATGAGGAACGCAAGCGCCACAAGCAGTTCCTGTGGCGCAAGGGTCAAACGCATCATGTTGGCCAACAGGAGCGCCATGCCGAGGAAGACGAATAGGGCGACTGGCATGGCGCCCAGCGCCTGCAAAAAAGTTTCGCGCGGGACCACGTCGGGCGGGAAGACGAGAGCGACGTGTTCATTTGTGATCACGTTGCTGAGTTTCCATGAGACTTTGGAGCCCTGTCGCTCGGTCGGCTCCATCGAATTTCTCTGGAACCGAACCTCCCCATTCACATTGGCCGCAAGATTGAAGTCGACCACACGGCTGCGACGCGAACCCATGTCGTACTGCCAGGAATTTCCACCGATCACAAGGTAGCTGACCTTGGCGACCTTGGTTTCCCCGGCGTTGATTTCGCCAATCCACTCGCTAAGGCCGTTATCGGCCGGGTCGGGAAGCTGTTTGCCGTCCACTTCGACCTTCAACTCCCGCATGGTGCCCATTTGGGGAACGGGGAATTGGAAGCGACCCTTGATCGTCTCGGGCTTCGGGTTGATGAAGGTATAGGTCGCTTGAAAGTCCAGTTCGTAAGCCTGACCCTCGCGTCGCTTGACATTGGCGACGATGTCGGACTTCGCCATCGGCAACGGCTCTTCCTCCAAGCGAGTGACTTCGCGCGTGAACACGACATCCTGTCCGCTTCGACGGAACGTGTCGGCGAGTTTGAGCACATTCTCGGTTGTGGGATCCTGAAGGTAGGGAGACAGAACCCCGATTCCTTCCGCGCCGAGCCTGTTCACGATATCCGGGGGCAGGGTGAGAGTTCGCGTGTACGTCTTCTCGGTTAGGGCGGCGATGGAAGGTCCGGTTTGATCGATCGGAGGGGCTTCGAGCAACGGCTTCGACGTCGCGGCGGCAGATTCTTGCCAGTCGATCTTGTCCTGTGCCACGGGCTGCAATTGCTGCAAAAAGGACCAGCCAAGAGAGGTTGCAAACGCGACCCCGACATAGCCTATGGCCCTGCCGATTCCCGCCTGGCGCGCTTTTGCCGAATCCTTCCAGGCAGTCGGGTCCCGGTAGTAAACGGCGGCAAAGCCAATGATGGATAGCCCAATCAGGATGCCCAAGGGCATGGCGAGGCGAAAGAACAATTGGAGCAGGTCGAGCATCGCGGCCCGTACCGCACCAGAATAATCCGAGATCATCGAGACACCTCAGCTTAAGGACGCGGCACGGGTCTCTTGGTAACGCTACTTCTTGGTCTTTTTGCCAGCGACCGCATATTCCTTCCGACTCTCCGCCGCATTCAGGACCACGGCTCGCTCTTCGCGATAGGGGTGCCCAACTTTTTCGAAGATCTCCCTTAGGAATTGGCCGGTATAGCTTCGCTCAACTTGAGCCAATTGCTCCGGCGTTCCAGATCCAACCACGGTTCCGCCCCCGTTTCCACCTTCCGGCCCGAGGTCGATCAGCCAATCTGCCGTCTTGATCACATCCAGGTTGTGTTCGATCACCAGCATGGTATTGCCTTGATCCACGAGTTTGTGAAGAACGCCCAGCAATCGCTTCACATCTTCGAAGTGCAAACCGGTAGTCGGCTCGTCGAGAATGTAGATCGTTCGACCCGTCGAGCGCTTGCTCAACTCCGCCGCCAATTTGATTCTCTGAGCTTCGCCGCCAGATAGGGTGGTCGCTGGCTGCCCCATCCGAATGTAGCCAAGCCCGACTTGCTGCAGCGTCTCCAACTTCCGATAAATCTTGGGAATCGCCTTGAAGAATTCGCAGGCATCGTCGATCGTCATTCCCAAAACGTCGGTGATGTTCTTGCTCTTGTATTTGACATCGAGCGTCTCTCGGTTATATCGCTTGCCCTTACAGACCTCGCAAGGGACATAGACATCCGGCAAGAAGTGCATCTCGATCTTGATGATTCCGTCACCTTTGCAGGCTTCGCATCGGCCCCCTTTTACATTGAAACTGAAACGACCGTTCCTGTAACCGCGAATCTTCGCATCGGGAGTCAGCGCGAAGAGCTCGCGAATCATATCGAACGTGCCAGTGTAGGTCGCCGGATTTGAACGCGGGGTTCGCCCGATGGGGCTTTGGTCGATATCAATGACTTTGTCAATGTGTTCCAATCCTTCAATTTTTTTGTAAGGCTGTGGCTTTTTAACCCCATTAAAATAATAGGCATTCAGGATGGGGTAGA
>JADZBW010000068.1 GCA_020851885.1 Fimbriimonadaceae bacterium
AGTAAACGTTTCAACGACCGGATCATTCAGATCGCCGATTGCCTGGAGCTGTGGCCTTAGCTTCTGGCCGTCCACCTGAAGCTCTTGGCATACTCGGATACGGTCGCGCAGTTCCTGCTCGGTCGGCGCTCCGTCCGACATGACCAAGGGGGCGAACCTTGCCACCCAGGCATTGGCCTGATTTTGCAACTCCTGAGGAATCTGGGGCTGGAAATCCTGCATGCGCTCCAATTATCGGGACCTAACCCAACTTAACAGACCTGCCCGTTCTTGCCGATTCATAGATGGCATGGATGATCCGAATGTCTTGCCTTCCCATTTCACCGGGAGTTCTGTTCGTTTTGGCGCCCGTGCGGATGCACTCCGATAAATGGTCCATCTGGCTCGCCCACATATTCCCGGGTTGGACGGTGACGGAACGTGAGCCGATTTGGAATTGAAAGCCATAGTAACCTGTCGCATTCTCGGCCACCAGGCGTCCTTTGGTTCCAAGTACCTCATACCGATTGACGCCTGCCCAAGAGTAACTGCAGGCAACGGAGCCTGTAAGCCCCGACGGGAACTTGAAGACGACGTGGACCGTGTCTTCGACCTCTTTGAATCGCTCATCCTTCGGCGGATTTGAGATCGTAGCGAAGACTTCGGAGGGCTCCTCGCCACTCAGGTAGCGGAGGGCCTGCAGGCCATAAATTCCGATGTCGTACATCGAACCCCCTCCTCCGAGCTTCTTGTTCAGTCGCCAAATACCGGGCTGAGCGGAAAACCCCATGGAAGCTTGAATGCTTCGCAGAACGCCAAACTCACCTTTGCGGCACAACTCGGTCGCCTGTAAATTGTAGGGCTCGTAATGGCATCGATAACCGATTTGCAGCTGTTTGCCCGCTTTTGCGCAGGCGTCGATCATCTCTTCGCACTCGGCGACGCTGTTGGCCATCGGCTTCTCGCAGCAGACATGTTTCCCGAGCCGCGCCGCTCGCAACGTGAAATCCTTATGCGTTCCCGGGGGCGTAATCACATAGACGACTTCGATCTCAGGGTTATCCTTGATCGCATCCATGTTGTCGTAGGAGTACCGGTGCTCGGGCGAAATACCGAATGCATCTCCGTAACGTTTCAGCTTGTCCGGCGACCCGCTGATAAACGCGACCGGCTTCGACAATTTGCAATAGCGCATGTTGGGCAGGATTTGGGTGGTGGCATAGCTTCCCAAACCAAGGATCGCCCATCCCACGGGCTTCTGATCTTGCTTGAAGAACGAACACAAATTCCCGCTAGGATCGAGGCTGACGACGGCCGCCGCCGAAGCCATTCCTCTTAGTATTTCGCGGCGAGTTGGTTCCATGGCTCAGTTTGCCCCCTTTGAGCGGCATTTGGCACTGTATCCAATCATCGCATCCGAAATCCGATGGCAAGATCGACCGAGCGGGCGCGCGATCTCGCCTCCAGTATCGCGAATCTGCTTTCCCAACGATCATCGACCGGGAACTAGACGCACTGAGGAGCGCGGGCAACTTGGCAATCTCCGGTAATGTACACGTAGAGTGGTTTCATCCAAACGAGCAATAGACAATTAAGGAGAAGGCAAGTTGAAACGTTCAGTTTTTCTCAAATCCACCATCTACGTCATTTTGTGCCTGGGCTTCGGTGCGTTGGCGGCTGCGGTGCAGAACTCGCGTCGGGTGACATTGGAGAGCGAGGTCGGCCGACGCGAGAGCCGAATGTTCGACCGGCCAATCGAGTCCGTATCCATCAGCAAGAGGCTTTCCGACAAGCCTTGCCGCATCAATCGCGATGGGGGTTGGAGTGGAAAGAGACTTTGGGTCGACAATGGTTGCCGAGCCGAATTCGAAGTTCGGTTCCGAGGTCATGGCGACGACCGATGGCCAGGCGACAAGGGTTCGAGGCGGACGATCCGCTTGGAAAGCCAGGACAATAAGCGAACGTCTCGATATATTGGAGTTGTACGCGATCTCAAATTGACGAGGAAACTGTCCGATAAGGCCTGCATCAAGGGCTGGAGTTGGGGCTACGACGATCGACGGCTCTGGGTCGACCGGGGTTGTCGCGCCGACTTCGAATATTGGGAACGCAAGTAGTGAAGGTCGCCCGGCGGCATCCCATTGTTGTCGCCGGGCTAAGAAAGCTGCCCTGTAAGTTTGAACGGCGGCTTGCGCAGGCGTCGACCGACTCCTTTTCCCCAGTCACGGCGTGAACCGTTCTTGGCGCCAAGCCTTGGTACATCCAGGGTGTAAAGTTCTCGAAATGGCAAAGTTCTCGATTCGAGGAGTGTGGGGAGGTTCCGCTGAATGTGGCGTCTCCCGCGAGTCAGTCACCGCCTACGTCAGTCGTTTGGCGGATGCTGGAATCAACGCCCTTTTTATGGGGATCAAGGAAGGAGATGGCCTCCTTTGTTGGCCAAGTGAAGTACATCCAGCGGCGGTAAAACCCGCCTACCGCGACTTTGATTTGCCGGCCGTCCTCGGCGAAGAATGTCGAGCGCATGGCATCGCCCTGCATGCCTGGCTCATCGACTACTATGAGGGCGAGCTTGGAGCGGCAAACCAGGCTCATCCTGAATGGGCGATGCGCGATGCGGCGGGTCGACCAACTTCCGAGACATCGCTCCGAGGACAGCGATACAACGCGGTCTGGATGTGTCCCGCTCGACGACCAGGCTATACCGACCAGTGGCTGGTACCGATCTATCGCGAACTTGCTGAGCGGTATGACTTGGTCTCGATCCACCATGATTACATTCGATACCCGGGAGACTTGGCACCAGATCAGTACTGCTTCTGCGACTACTGCCTGGAAGAGATGGTCCGATTCGCCGGATATCTCAACGAATCCTGGCCCGACGAGCCCTTTCTGCACGAACTCTACGACCGCCCCCATCTTGAGTCCCATTGGGAGCAAAGCCCCCGAGTCTTGCCGACGGCATGGAAGACTTGGCCACGAGAGTGGAAGGCGAGATTCCTGCTGGAGGGTTCCTTCTTTCAGGGAGGGCGAGAGGACCTCGATTACTTCTTCTACACATTCCGAACGCAGCAGATCAATCGCTTTGCCCGCGAGTCCTATCATGCGGTGAAGGGGGCGAATCCGACGATCAAGCTTTCGGGGGCGGTTTTCAAGAACCCTGTTCAGAGCGGGAGGTTTATCGGCCAGGATTGGCGGCAATTCGCTCCCTACATGGAAATAGCGGTCCCAATGGATTATCGCGACCATTTCCCCGGCACGTTCGACCAGTACTTGGACTTGTTGGCAGAGACGATTGAGCGTCAGAAGCAGTGGTCGGCAGACTTGGAATCTCTCTGGATTGGGATTGCCATCAACTTTCTATTCAAGGAAGAACCGGCAGGGCCATTTCCGCCCGACAAACTCCCACGAGTTCTCGAGCGAATCGCGTCCACGGGAGTCGAAGGCGTCGTGATGTTCTCGTCGGGGCAATTCGATCGCTACGGTGTTTGGCGGCAATTGCCCAAGGCATTCGCTTAGATTCAAGTTCCAGTTTGGCGAGCATTGGATTACAATGCGCCCATGGCGAAGGACCTTTCTCGACGCTCGTTTTTGCAGGCTGGAATTGCGGTAGCGGCGATGCCCAACATCGTGGTGCCCAAAGCGATAAGGCCCGTCGTGATTGCCTCGGGCAATGGTTATCAATTCAAGAACGGCGGAACCGAAACTTGCGTGGAGCGCGCGTTTCGAATGATGACTTCGGGCGCCGATGTTTTGGAATCTTTGATCGCAGGAGTCAACATCGTCGAATTGGACCCTCTGGACACCAGCGTTGGCTACGGGGGCATTCCCAACGCTGATGGAGTCGTCCAACTGGACTCTTGCTGCATGCATGGCCCCAAGAAGTGGGCGGGAGGCGTCGCTTGCCTGGAAGGGGTAAGAACTCCGTCCAAGATCGCGCACTTGGTTGCCGCCTCGACGGATCACCATCTCCTTGTCGGCAAAGGCGCCCAGGAGTTCGCCCGAGCGATGGGATTCCAGATCGAGGCCGATCTCAATACCGACAGATCGCGGGCCGTTTGGCTCGAATGGAAGCGACGAACCGATCCCAGCCACTATCTCGATCCCTCAAAGCGCGGTGGTGGTACGGAGGTGGCCGTCCAGATGGCTCGCGAAGGCTGGCTCGATCCCGAGCATATCTGGGGAACGATCAATTGCGACGGCATCAACGTGAACGGAGAGATCGCCGGGGTGACCACCACCAGCGGCCTTGCCTTCAAGATCCCGGGGCGGGTCGGAGATTCTCCCATTTTGGGCGCGGGGCTCTACGTCGACAATTCGGTTGGAGCGGCCGGCTCGACCGGTCGCGGAGAAGCCAATCTCTACGGACTATGCTCCTATCTGGTGGTCGAGGAGATGCGTCGAGGGAAGCACCCCAAGGACGCCGGACTGGAGGCGCTCAAGCGCGTTGCCGCCAACACCATCGAGAAGCGCCTATTGACTGAGAACGGTAGGCCGAATTTCGGGCTCAACTTCTACGCCCTGGATGCCAAGGGCCGCTATGCGGGGGTTGGATTTACGCCCGGAGCCCGTTTCGCGGTGTGCGACGAAAACGGGCCCCGGCTTGAAGCGTGTGAAACCCTCTTCAGCTGACGCTACCAGGTCGTTCGGACCGTATAAGCGACCTTTTGAGTCTGCCCGGCTTTCAAGTCGACCTTGAATTCGAGCGTCATCGCGTCCAGTTTTGCGAACGGCATCGAGTTGGCGCTGATCTTCCAGTCCCCATAATGCCTCTCCAAGATATGGACGGTCTCCGGGGTCTCCTTTCGATTGCGGACTTCGATCTCGAACGTCTGTTCGAAACTACGGTCGCTGATCCGCTTGTAGTTTGTCCGTTTGCGCGTGGCGACGACGTCGAAGGACTTTCCAACGACAAGTGATAGACGCTCGTCACGCGGAGTGTGGTCGATTTCATCTTCGCCGAGCATCTGAACCGAGCCGGACTTATCCCGCTGGTAGACCTTGATCTTGCCCTTTGGCAAGGGAATGCCCAAGTCGTTCTCTTTTGAGTTCACAAACTCGACCCGAACGACGGGCTTGATGTTCCCAGTCCCGACTTCTCCTTCGTTAGGGTAGTAAATTCCGTAGTCGTTGAGGGCGTCGATCACCAGTTTCTTCTCGACCTTGATGCCCTTGCCTTCCAAGAGCGATAGCTGCTTCATCTCCCGGTTTCGGATCGTCGCGGGTCGCTGAAGCGTGTACAGGTGGTACTCAAAAAACGACTCTTCCTTGAATCCAAGATCCGCCATCGCTTCCATGCGCGCACCTCCCGCCCCACCCGGAGCACCTCGAAACTTGGGCTGAGCCCGCTGTACCTCTCCCGCGAGTAGCTTCAGTTGGGCCTCTTTGTAAGTTGCCCCCGACTGGTTGTTGACCGTGACCCAGCCCTTGAGGTCACCCTTGCCGTCGCCATCCAACGTGAACACGTAGTCGGCATTCCAGTTGATGCCTTGAGTTAGGTAGCTGAGCTCGACCTGGTTGGTTCCCGCCTTCTGCGCGAACAAATCCCACAGCAAAGTTGGCTTTGAAATCAGGCCGTCTGGGATGGAACGAACCTCAACCTCGCCGGTTGGATCGAGAACGATCCTTCCATCGTCGGTGCGAATCACCATTCCGTTGTAGGTTTGCTGAGAGTCGCCGCCGGCGCTCCCAACGATCGCGGTCGGCGAACTCATCAACGTGCCTTCGAGCACGTCTTTCTGCTGACCGATCGTTCGGATGAGGCGCACTTTTTGTCCGACCGACTTGTTAAGGATCGCGATGGGATTGATGAGGTCGAACTGGTAATTCTGTTCCAGGACCTCGAAGGAATTGGGGTCGGTCAGGCTCCTTATGCCGACGCTCGAAGGCTCGATCATCGAGGCGACGTCTTCCACCGTGACCGATTGTCGCCCTTGCTTAAGAACAAACTGACGATTCTCCTTAATCAGGGCAAAACCCTGATTGTAAATCGTAACTTCGGTGCCGCCCGCGGCGGCGTTTGATATTGCCATTCCAATGGCCATGCTCCAGATCATGCGCTATTTGCCTCCTCGCTACTAGGAATTCGACGCGCCAGTCTAACTCGGGGTTTCAGTGTCGCGATGCCGTTAAGCAGGCTGTGCCTGAGCACTCGCGACCGCCGACTTCACGGCTGCCTTCTGATCTTCGTTGAGTTTGACAAGCGGGAGTCGAACATCCTCGCAATCGAAACCGTTGAGCGAAGTCGCGTACTTGACCGGCACCGGCGATGGCGCGGAAAAGAGTGCCTTGAATGCCGGCATGAGTCTCTGATGAATCGCCAGAGCACGGGCGGGATCTGTCTGGAATACCTCGATCATCTTCTTGAGCGGAGCGCCAACGACATGCGCCGCGACGCTGACCAGTCCGCATCCTCCAACGCTGAGGATCGGCAACGTCAGGCCGTCGTCGCCCGAATAAACCCGAAATCCTCTGGGCGCCTGGGCCGCCACTTCGGCAATCTGGGGCACGGATCCACTGGCTTCCTTGACCCCTACGATGTTCGGAATCTCCGCGAGCTTCAGAAGCGTCGATGTCTCCAGATTGATCGCCGATCGCGGCATGATATTGTAAAGGAGGACGGGCAGGCTCGTTTCTCGGGCGATCGTCGAGAAATGTGCGTAGAGTCCCTCTTGCCCCGGTCGGTTGTAATATGGATTGACCAGCATGATGCCGTGCGCCCCGCGCCGCTCAGCTTCCCGAGTCATGTGGATCGACTCCGCAGTATTGTAAGTGCCCGCACCGAAGAGGACGGCCGCTTGGTCCCCGACCGTCTCCAAAACCGTGCTCAGCAATTGCAGCTTTTCCGACTCGATGAGCGTTGGGGATTCGCCGGTCGTGCCATTGATGACGAGACCATCGTTTTTCTGAACGCGGACCAAATAGTCGGCCAAACGTGCGGCCTCTGCGTAATTGACTCCCCCATCTTTGTCGAATGGAGTCAGCATCGCCGTGAGGAGCTTGCCCCACTCTCTTGGTCCCTGGAATGCGCCCATGGCTTTGATTGTACTTCCAGGTGGTCTTGCCCCCGAGAAATGGCCTAGAAGAACTCCATACAGTAGACCGGGCCTGGCGGAACGAACTTCAACGCCGTTTCGACATGATTGGCCGGGGAGTCCAGAACTTGGCCCAAGGCACCTTCATGTCCCAAATAGGCTTGCGTCCAGAGCTGAATGGAAGTTGAGATTCCATCTCCCGACCCTTGAGTACAGGAAACGCGCGAACCGTCATCAGTAATGGACCATGGTCCGCGATTCTCCGGGATCAAGCCATCGACCACAGCCAATCCAAATTGGCCCGCGCCGACAGGTTTCAGCGCCTCGATCGTGCCTCGGACATCGAGTATCCGATACATGATCGCCCGCTCCATACACGCGGATACTCCCTGATCGAGAAACTGGGTGATATAGGGCGAAGGCCATGGCTCCCACCATTCAAGCGCCGACTTGTTAATACAGATTTGGGTTAGCAGGGCCAAGATGGATCGGTAGCCCGCGGGCGTCGACCAGCCGACTTCGTTCACCCATTGAGCCTCCCAAAAGTCGATTTTGTGCTCGAGGATCGCATAGGCTTCGATCGGATCTCCGACCACATAGATCGTCTTCTTGTCGTTGAGAACCCTTCCCCAGTGCTTCTCATCTCGCACGTTCATGCCTGAATACTGTCGAGCGAACTTCTCATGGCAATCCTGGAGCAGGGTGTGCTGGTCCCATCCAATCTTTCGGATCGGCAATTCCGGTTTGATCCTCGGTAGGCGATGCGTTGGGACAGAAATCTTGTGCCTCAACCCCGCCGCCTCGTACCCGAATTTGCGATAGAAACTCTCCCGGAAACCATAGAGGGAAGCAATCTGATACCCGGCTCCCTTCAGATAGGGAATCGACCAACGCATCATCGCGCTGCCGACTCCGAGGTGACGATATTCGGGAAGCACCGCCACTCCGGCGATCCCGGCACACTTCAGCAGCGCTCGATCCCCCCGAGTGCATGTGAGGTCGAGCACGCTGAATATCCCGGCGATCTTGCCCTCGACCTCGGCGACGAATCCTGTCGTCGTTCGGAAGACCCGTTCCTCCTCGGGGGTGACCTTGCCGTCTCGATAGGTCATATCTCCCACATGCCAGAATCCGGCACGGTCTCGTTCCTCGAAGGGTCGGACGTCGATCTCCATAGGGTCAGTTTGACAGCCTTAGACGATCGGCTTCGTGCCTTTTCGGCGGATATACCAATATCCTCCGGCGAGCAGCGCCATGCCGACTCCGATCAAAACCGTAACTCGAATCTCCGGTTCCGCCGTCGCCAGATCGACGATCAGGATCTTGCCGACGGCGATGAAGATCACGCTGAGCGCTCCATACCTCAAGACGCGCATGTTGGTTAGGAAGCCGATTGCCAGCAGAAGGGCCGCGTAAAGCGACCAAGCGACCGTGACCGCGACCGTTGAATCCCGGGCCATCAGAGGATCGCCACTGATGATCAGGGCAGCGCGAGTCGCACAAAATCCAACCAGAATGATCGCGAGGGGCCAGCGAAGATCCTCCTCCTTGCGTCGAGCGGTCATGCCGGTCAGCGCGCTGGCAATTGCGAGCGATCCGACCATGGCCAGCTCCACGTTCACGGCTGGGCTTGGTCGGTCGAAGAGCAGCCACAAGTAGATCATTCCGCTGATGATCAGCTGCGAGAGACCCAAACCAACCAGTCGATCATCTTTCCGGTAAATCGAGACGATCGAGAGGACGGCCGAGAGGATGGCAAATGCAAAGAGCGCCTGATGATTATCCAGTCCAAGAGGTGCAAGGAGGGTTGCGATTGCAATTGCCGCATATCCAAACCCTTGAGCGATGCTTTTCCGCTCATGAAAGGCAACGGCCAGTCCCGCGCAAATTGCCGCGACGGTCAACGTGTGGGCGATGCCCATCGTTTCGGATTTGACAAGGAACCCAACCCCGGTCGAGAGGCCGATCATCGTCAGGATCGCGGCGGTCTTTTCCTTTCCTTCCTCGGTATCGCCGGCAAAAATGAAAG
>JADZBW010000069.1 GCA_020851885.1 Fimbriimonadaceae bacterium
ACCTCGACGATGCGCACCGTGATCTATCTGACGGTGCCAGTAACCGTCCTGATGTTTGTGATGGCGCCCCAGATTGTCGGAGCGATGTATGAGCATGGCAAGTTCACCGCCGCCGACTCCGCTGCGACCGCAAACTGCCTCCGCTTTTTCTCGATCGGGATCACCGCTTGGTGTCTCCATCCTGTGCTGATGAGAGGTTTTTTCGCGATGCAGAACACCATCACCCCGATCGTCCTGGGCACCCTCACCACGATCCTCTTCGTTGTGTTGATCTTCTTCTTCAGAGGCATGGGGATGGAATACCAAGCGCTTCCTCTCGCCGGATCCCTCTCCGCATTCGCCCTCGTGGTCGTTCTCGCCATCGCAGTCGCCCCCAAGATCGGCGGGCTGGATCTCAAGGGTCTCAGCGTCACCATCCTGAAGAGCCTCATCGGTTGCGCAGGGTTGGCGGCCATTGGGGCCGGGGTCGCCTACACCCCGTTTGGCCGCCATATCGCCGGCCACAAATTCCAGACTTTGGCGGTGGTGGGCGTCGTGTTCCTGGTCGGCGCATGGCTGTACTACTTCATCACCAAGGCATTGGGCATGCCAGAAACCGGCTATGTCTCCCGGGCGATGGCGAGGATCCAGCGGCGGCGTGAACCGGTGACGGACATCGAAGCCGGTAATGACTGAGGACGAGGCGACAAGCATCATCGAGCAGCTAAATCGTGAAGTAGAAACTGCGAACTTCAGGCCATTTCCGACTGGTTACGCGTCGCGACCAGGTAGACGATGGTGCTCGCCATCAAGCCGGCACAAATCCCGCCCAGCACGTCGGTCGGCCAGTGGACGCCCCGATAGATTCGGCTGATTCCCACGAGCAGGGCCCAAACAAGCGCATAGCGGCCCAACCAGGACCGGTCCGTCTTCCATGTGAAGAAGAAGATCAGGAAGGCGATGGCGAACGCGGTGGTGGTGTGCCCGCTCGGAAAACTGTCATACAGGAAGCCTTCTTGGGGATGCGCCCAGGAAAGCTGGCTCGGACGGTCGCGCTCGGCAATCAGCCGCTTGACCCCCTGCGCGAAAAACAGCCCGGAGATCGCGGTCACAAGCAGAAACGGCACGACATGGTAGCTGGGGTTCTTCCAGCAGGACACCACCGCCTTCGGAAACGGCAGACGGCGCATCTCGTGGCGTAGATCGCCAAGGAGCGGCACGATGAGAATCATCAGGACCTGGACCCAACCCAATCCGGTGCTGGTGATCAGCCAGAACACCGGATCAAGCCAATCCCGATGAAGCCCGATATGGATCGCCCGAAACAGCGACTGATCGAACTCCCAGATCGGATTCACGGGCCGAGTTTACTTGCGTTCCAGCAAGAGATAATCCAGCCCGAACATGTTTCGCGGCACCGCATTCGCCCGGTGCCCTTGACTCGTCACGACCAGTTGAGCCGTTCCCTTGGGCAATTCCAAGGTTCCGAGAACGATCTTCTTCCATTTCACGCCGTCGCCGAAGAAGTCCAGTTTGATCGGCTCTCCGAGCGGCTTGTTCTGCGCGTCCAAGAACTGCAGGATGTGAATCCCATAGTCGCGGGCGTGGCAGAAGCAGCCCGTGACTTGGTAGCGACCGGCGTCTTTTACCGGCACCTGAAGAGTCAGCTTCTCCCCTTCTTTGGCGTCCATCCACCAGATCTGCTTTCCGTCGGAGAGTTCGAAGAATCCACCTTGCTCTTCCGCGGTCCCACCGGTCATCGTTCGGCGAAGCGACTCACCCTCGATCGCCCCTTTAACCGGCGCCGCCGGGGCGGTTTCGATTAAAACCAGGTCCTTGTCTGCGATCGGCTTGACCGCGCTCGATGATCCCGGTCGGGCGTACCAGTAGGTGGTCCTGGCATAGCGGGCATCCACTTCCGCCCAATGCCACATCTCGATATCGAATCTTAAAGATGTGGTGAATGGGATGGGATCGAATGTCTGATATCGCCGAACGCTGGTCTGACCGAAATTGCCAGGGCCATCGCAGCGGGCCTGCCCGTGATAGGGCTTCGTGAAGAGCATCGGCGAGCACCAGGCATAGCCAAAGTAGTCCTCCGTTCCCGTGCCAAAGGTGCTCGGAAAAGCCTCGTCGTCGACGTAGACCTTTTCATCACCCTCGCCCCACCAAGCGGGAGTCGGGTTGGTGACATGAAGGTGGGTACCAACGTAGAGTCCCTCGCCGCTTGCCTTCAGGAACTCCATGTCCCGCATCGGCCGCGTACTGCCGAAGTCGATGTTCCACTGGGCTCGAAAGTAATAGGTTTCGGGGGTGAATTTCTGATCGGACCAGGCGATGTTGACCAAGAGCGGGACCTTGACATCCTTGGGAGGAATGATCGAAATGTCCATCTTCTTGAGGAACGGCATCGGCCAATAAGCAGTCATTGTTCCGTCCTTGGTGACCGATGCGGGAAGGCTCTGGCCGGGATTGATTCCCGGAGCGGTGCCGAAAAAATCACCCAACGGCACATCGACGGTTCGTTCGCCATCGCAGGAGATCCTCAATCGGGTGTTACGAAGGACGTTGTGAGGTTGATAGGGATCCTTCCAGTCCATCGCCTTGAAGGTTTGAATCAGGGGAAATGGGATCTTGACCTGGAGCATTTGAAGGACACCGCCCGACTTGGAGGTGAGCGTTCTCTGATAGGATCCGCCCGGCCGACTGGGCATCCACTTCGTCGCTTCGGATTTTTTGGCCGCCACGGTCGTTGGGTGGCTCAGTTTCGAGAGAGTTTCCTTGATTTGACCGGTTGGCAGTCGGGCAGGGTCATAGGTCTCCACCTGAGCGCCTTTGACGTAGGTTCGATAGCCCACGTGGTAGTAAAGCGATGGCCACTCCGACTTGTCGTTCTCGACGGTGATCTTCAGCGACTTCTGATAGGGAAACGGGAAATAGATATTCGTCCCTTGGGCGCTGCCGTACGCAATTGGGTCGGGAAATCCGGCTACTTTGCCCGTCAAGAGGTCGGCCATTTTGGCTTCGAGGCGGGGGGTCGCTTCACCGTCGAAGTAGAAACGGATCGTGCCCATCGGGTTAGCCGACCAAACACGGACCACCGCACCGGGTCCCGTAAGGTCTGCCATCACATACTCTTTGTGCCCGTTCTTTTCTTCGACTCGGACGTACTTGCCAAGATCGCCGTTCGCGAACCAGGTCTTGGCGTCCTTGGGGTCGGTCGAGGCCCGGTCATAGGAACTGGACTGGGCCGCCTTGAAGTACGGAGAGGGACGGCTGGTCAACCAATTCAGATCGGTCATTTGACGCAACAGGGTCGCCACGTCGACGGTCTGCGCATGCGCAACCGGCGCCGCCGCACAAAGAAGTAAGAGCCAACATCGCCTCAAGTCGTGCCTCCGAGGAGGAATCCCAGTTCCTCCCCGCGAATTTACTACAACCCAATGGCCCTTTCAACGTCCCGCTTCGACAAAACCTGGTTAAGTTATCTCCAGCGCTATCAGGGCTTGGTGGGCTTGGGCATTCTGCTTGCCGTCGCCTTTGCGCTCGACCGGGAGCATTTCTACCTCCCCACAAATCTGGCCAACATTCTGAACCAGTTGGCGGTCCCGGGCATCCTCGCCGTCGGCATGACCTTTGTGATCCTCACCGGCGGAATCGATCTAAGCGTGGGTTCCCTTTTGGGTCTGGTCAATTGCGTTTCGGCAACGTGGCTCGTCAATGGAGCGGGGCTGGGGCCGACGCTGCTGTACAGCCTTGGAATCGGTTCCCTCGTGGGGGTCGTTTTGGGCGGATTGGTGAGCGTCACCAAGCTCCAGCCCTTCGTCGTGACCTTGGCGGCGATGGTAAGCCTTCGCGGTCTGGCCTATGTCTACACCAACAATGGAACGGTCAGCGGCTCCGCGATCTCCGCCAAGCTGGGCTTCCTCATCCAGCCGATCCTCGGGATACCAACGAGCGCGTGGATCATGTTGATCCTGACCGCCGCAACGGCGATCCTGCTTTGGAAGACGGTCTTTGGCCGTCAACTCTACGCTCTCGGCGGAAATCCGGAAGCGGCCCGCTACGCCGGCTTGCCGATGGTCCGCCTTCGAATCGGCGCCTATGCGATCAATGGATTCTGCGTGGCTCTGGCGGCGCTCATCTTCACCGCCCGCAACGCCAACGGCGACCCCAGCGCGGGCACCAGCTTCGAGCTCGACGCGATCACCGCGGTCGTGGTCGGCGGGACTTCCCTGCTTGGCGGCTATGGCGGGGTCCTGGGCACCTTCGTCGGCGCTCTGTTCATCGTGTGCCTGAACGTCTTGCTCATTTTGAAGGGCGTCAATACATACGTCGGCATGGGTTGGAAAGGCATTATCATCTTGATTGCGGTTTACTTACAGA
>JADZBW010000070.1 GCA_020851885.1 Fimbriimonadaceae bacterium
ATTAAACTTCTTGAGGACCTCCATCATGTTGATGCCGGCCTGACCTAGGGCAGGACCAACGGGGGGAGCAGGGGTGCCCTTGCCCGCCGGGATGTTCAACTTGATGTTTCCAGTAACTTTCTTTGCCATGGGAAATCTTCTCGGGTGGTTTCGCCGCCAGAGGGAAGCTTAACGACGCAGTCGAGAATGATACCTGATCCATGGGTCCGCTGTCGCTTGCCAGGGTCGATGTGTCAAACTCGGGGGACCTCCTCGCGAAGGTGCGAAAGGACTCGAATCTATGCCAGTTGTATCCGTGAACATCCCTCAGATTGGGGAGGGCCTGCAAGAGGCCCGACTCGTCGCCGTTTTGAAGCAGCCTGGAGATTACATCCGCCGCGATGATCCGATCTACCAGATGGAGACTGACAAGGCGGTCATGGACGTCGAATCACCCTATGAAGGCACCCTTGTCGAGTGGTTGGCTCCGGTCGACACGATCCTTCCAATTGGAGGCGCGGTGGCCAAGATGGATGTCGCCGATGGAGTCGAGGAGGTCGGAGCCGGTGGACATGGCCCCGCTCCCGTGGCGAAAGTAGAAGCAGGTGCGGTCGTTGAGTCGCCTCGCGGTTCCGATTCGAGGAACGCCAATATTCCGCCACGCACGCGGGCCTATGCCAAAGAAAAAGGCATCGGCGACGAGGCGCTTGCGAGCATCCCCTCAGCTTCTAACAAGCTCATGCCTGCCGACATCGATGCCTATTTGGCCCAGAGCGGTACCGGGACGGTCAAGGCCGTCGAGTCGCGTGGCGGCGCTTTCAAAGACAACGCAGTTCCCCAGAAGCAGCGATTGCTGGCTTCGAGATTGGTGCGTGGCACGCAACTCGTCGTCCCCGGGACGATCACGGTTGCGGTCGATTGGGAGCCCATCGAGAAGCTTAGGGCCAAGGTCAAGTCCGGACGGGGAGAATTCCAACCCTCCGCTTTCACGATGTTCGCTTATGCCGTCGTGCAGGCAGTCAAGGATTACCCGGCGTTCCGGTCGACGCTCGTAAACGACGAAACGCTGCGCACCTACGATCACATCTCGCTTGGAATCGCCGTCGGTTTACCTGGCGATGAGTTGGTCCTGGCGGTGGTCGATGAAGCCGACACCCTCGATTGGCATGGCTTCGCAACGAAGGCGCGAGAGCAGATCGATTTGGCACGCCAAGGCAAGGACCAGGCTCATGAAGGGGTCACGTTGTCGCTTACGAACATGCAGAGCTTCGGATTGCGGGACGCCGTGCCGGTCGTGGTTCCTCCTTCCGTGGGAACATTGTTCTTGGGAGAGGTTTACCAGGGACTTGCCCAAAATACGCATGAGATGGCGCTTCGACGCTATGCGAATATCGCACTGACATTCGACCATCGAATCTTGAACGGGGTCGGAGCCGCGCAATTCGTGAACGCTATCAAGTCGAAGGTCGAGACGATCATGGGATTGATTTCCGTCTAATTCAATAGCCTGTGCCAAATGAAGCCGATCATCGGTATTTCCGTCGACTGCCAACAAAACCTGGGGGATCCACGATCCGGTGGCCAACTTCGGCTGAACTGGAACTACACCCAGGCGATTTCCGACGCAGGTGGAGTTCCGATTTTGATCCCGCCAACTGCCGATATGGAGGCGGTCGCGGAGATTATCGACGGCTGGCTGATTCCGGGTGGCGACGATATCGACGCCATGCACTTTGGCGAGGAAAACCACCCGGAGGTCAAACTGAGCGATCCTTCACGGTTTGACGCGGAATCTCGGTTGTTCCATGCGGTCGAAACGGACTTGCCGGTCTTCGGTATCTGCTATGGATGCCAGTTTGTGAACGTCGTCCAAGGGGGCAGCCTGATCCAGCATCTGCCGGATGTCGTTGGACACAGCCAAGACACGGGTGGCACTATGCAGAGGTATCAGATCGACGCGAGCAGCAAGTTGGCGAATACTGTTCAGGATGTGAGCATCGACGGTAAGAGTTACCACCATCAGGCGGTCTCTCGAGTGGCCGACGGAATGGTGGCCACGGCAAGAAACGAGGACGGAACCGTAGAAGCGCTGGAATCGACGCAGCGTCCGTGGCTTGTCGGTGTCCAATGGCATCCCGAGCGAACCTTGGAAGACCCGAAAACCCGACGCATCTTTGAAAGTTTCGTAGCGGCTGCGCGCGAGTACCACGCCAATCGAAAGCGCATGGCGGTGAGGCCTTGAAGCGTTCGGTGAACGGCGTAGAAGTTGAACTCGAGCATGGACGAGAGCAAGTATCGACGCTAAGCGATCGTCTCGTGGTTCACTCGGACTCAGGCGCTGAAACCGCACTTGCGGTAAGGGTTGGCGACGCCGTCCATGTTTCGTATCGCGGCATCCAGTATTTGGTGGAGCCGGTGAGGGCGCGTCGAAGCGCGGATGGGCGCGATCATTCGGGAGACCTTGTCAGCCCGATGCCAGGTTTGGTTGTCGAAGTCATGTGCGAGGACGGTGAATCGGTCGTTAAGGGCCAAAAGATCCTTGTGCTCGAGGCGATGAAGACGCAGCAGACCTTTGCCGCGCCCTTCGATGGCGTCGTTGCCAACTTGGTTGTGGGCAAGGGCGAACAGGTAGTCGAGGGTCTCGTGATGGCAGTGGTGCGCCCGACGGAGGCGGCAGAGACTTGAGCAAGCTTGTCCGCGGATCGGAGTTCCTGCTCGTAATGCAACAGTGGACTCGCGTCTTCATGCCGATGGTCGGTCGGGACCAGGATGCCTGGGAAGACGACTGGGTGCAGTCCTTGGAAGAGGTGCCGTATCTTCGGCTGCTGAAGAAGGAGCGGAGTTTCAGTCTCGATCGGTTGATCGGGCTCCGCCTTCAGATGAACTACCTCGGGGCAAACATGAAGATGGTGAAGGATGATCTGGGGCGCGTTTGGAGCGATCAGATGGCCAACGATTTCGAGGCCTATCACACCATCTCCGATACTGAAGAAGGCTTTGAACTCCAATTTGCGGCCTTGCCCAAAAAGGATGAGTACATCTCGGGCATGATTACCGTGCTCCAGAAAAGGACTCGATGAACGTTAGAATTGTGGAAGTCGGCCCTCGCGACGGCCTCCAGAATGAGCGGACCCCCATCCCGACGGAGGCCAAGGTCGCGTTCATCGCCGCCCTCTTGAACGCGGGTCTGAAGGAGATCGAAGCAACCAGTTTCGTATCACCTAAATGGGTTCCTCAACTGGCCGACGCGGCCGAACTCTGGCCGTTGCTCCCGCCAGGGGGCCTTTATTCAGCCCTCGTACCCAACGGGAAGGGTCTCGATCGCGCGATTTCGGTTGGCGTCAGCCGTATTGCCCTGTTCACTGCCGCATCCGACGCCTTCACGCAGAAGAACATCAACATGTCCATCACGGAATCCCTTGGCGCCTTTCGCGAAGTGATGGAAACCTTCCGGTCTTCGACTCCGGGTGGTTTCGTTCGAGGTTATGTGAGTACGGCATTCCAATGTCCCTATGCCGGAATTGTCGAGCCTTCGGAAGTAATCCGCGTCAGTTCAAAACTCCTCGCGTTGGGGGTGGATGAGATCAGTATCGGGGATACGATTGGCGCGGCTTCGCCTCGGGAAGTGCGAGATCTCACGAGACTTCTCTTGGAGGAGTTTCCCGCTGAGAAGATCGCAATGCACTTCCACGATACGCACGGGACGGCGATCGCCAATGTGGACGCGGCACTGGAACTTGGAATCACTGCGTTCGATTCCAGCGCCGCGGGCCTTGGGGGTTGCCCCTATGCGCCCGGTGCGGCCGGGAATCTGGCTACCGACGATCTGGTGTACTTTTTGGAGCGTCAGGGGTTGAAGACGGGCGTCGATCAGGCGAAGCTTGCCCAGGCAAGCCTGCCGATTCTAAAGAGCCTTGGGCGCCCGGTTCAGGCAAAGGCACAACTTGCGGAATTGGCTTCGGGCGAGTAGCGGCATAGACTACGATCGCCACGCCTAGAACCGAAATGAAGAGAGTCGAGAGCTTCTCCTCCTTGTTCATATGGAATTCGCGGAGGTTTACGCCCAAGACGGCCAGGCCGATGGGGACGAGCAACGGTACTGGCCCTACGATGAATGCCAGAGGCAAGTACACCGCGAGGGCCACGAGGAGCCACTTGAACGTCTGCGTGACGCGCATAGAGAATCGGGTTAGCGCCACGAAGAACATCGCCATGAACACGAAATCGGCAGGGCCGACGTAGGCGAAGGTTCCAATGGGCGCCCCGAGCTGCTTCACCGATGTCGCAACTTGGGGAATCCCATGGGCCACCGCCGGTAGGAGATTCGGATGTTGTTTCATGAGCACCTGGACAAATCCGACCGGGGTGAAGACGAGGAAGATATCGAAAAGGGCCAGGAAGATGGAGACCGGGAGAAGCAGGTTCTTGTCCTTCAACAGAGTCGCCAAGAGGGCGCCAAGGCCGACCGTCCAAATCGGTAATCCTTGCTGCCCAAGCGCGCTCCCAAAAACCGCCAGGAAGCCTCCAAGCCCGTTGGTGAGCATGGGCAAGCCAAATTGGAGCAGCATTCCCAAGACCACGAAGAGCCCGGCAATCTTTGGGGTCCACGGATGCCGACCCGCTTGAAAGAGGGCAAGAACGGGCGCGGCGACGAAGACCACGGTGATAAGGAGGCTCAGAGGTATGACGAGACCAGGAGGGGCCAAGAAGTAGGCCATGCCGACACGAAGGACGGCAAGCAGACCGAGCACTCCGAAGAAGGCATAGAGTCCGCTTCTAGATTCGGACAAGCTCAGGCTCCCGGTGAGTTTGGCGCTCGGCAATGACCCCACGATAGACTTCGACGACTTTGGCGGCCATCGCTTCAATCCCCGTCTCGCGCAAGCTTCGAAGTGCACCGCTGGATAGGGATGCGTGCAGTTGCTCGTCGTGAAGCACCTCGATGACCTGTCGGGCGAATGTCTCCGGGTCGTTCTTCACGGCAAAGCCGTTCACTCCATCCTCGATGCCTTCACTGGCACCGCCTCCGGTGAC
>JADZBW010000071.1 GCA_020851885.1 Fimbriimonadaceae bacterium
GATGACCGCGCCAGATACCCCGTAGGGCTTGAATTCATGGAAGGATTGGGCAACGACGGTCGCCTCACTTTCCACCGCCGCATCGTTCATGGCGACGCCAACAGACTTTTCAAGTTCGAGGGAACTCCGATCGCAGCCGAAGAGCTCGATCAGCAGGTGGGATCCCAAAGAGGGTTCCTCATCGAGGCCAAAGGGCAGCCCCGTTTCGTCCTTGCCCAGCCAATCGCCGAAGGAATCGGGATCATCGCACGAGATGAACGTCCATCCTTCGTCCTTGGTCACAACGGGCGCGGAGCAGGCAAGCTTCTGATTCTCTTTTGGAGTGAAGAGACGTTTAAGCCAATGAAATCGGTTATTCGCTGGAACAGCGATCGCGGCGCCCATGACCGATGCAGTCAGAGCAGAGCTAACAAGGATGAAAGTGTTTGCCAATCACATAGACCTCACTGATTTACCGTGCGCAGACACAAGATTGCTCTTGCGCGAGAAACCCGACGAACCGATATGCCTGGCGATGAGTTGTGTGGATGGGTCACAGGCACGAGCCTGCTGGCTAAAAACCCTTCTTAGCGTCAACCACAATTTCATTCTTGTGCCAAGCGGGATCTCTCCAAAGGTAGAGTTCCTACCCAAGCCGCCTCACGGTCAACCCGTGACGCAAGGCGCATATTACCAGACCCCATAGTCCAAGTCAATGTTTTCCACATTAAGGACTACGGGTCCATAGGACCATAAAAGATCATGCCAGGCGGTTTCGTTGCCCCGCGATGCGCCCCAAGTTCGTCCTGAAGCGGATGGTTTGAGCTACTCCATCTTTCCATCGTTAAGGTGCACGATGCGATCAGCGGATTCGATCATCGTGGGATCATGCGTCACCATGACCAACGAGCCGTCGCCGCGGTTCTCGTTCAGCAATTCGACGACGTGAATTCCATTGCGGTGGTCCAATGCGGCAGTTGGTTCATCGGCGAAGATCACTCGCGGTTTCCCCAAGAGCGCTCGAGCGACGCAAACGCGCTGCCTCTCTCCTCCGCTGAGTTCGTGAGGCAATCGGTGGGTCTTGGTGGACAATCCCAGCCTTTCCAAGAGCTCCAGGGCCTCTCTCCGGAGGCTTTGTCCAGGTACCGCGAGCATGACATTCTCGACGGCCGTCAAATAGCCCAGCAAGTACGGCTGCTGGAAGACGAAGCCGAACTCCTTCAATCGCAGCCTCGACCGCTCTTCTTCATGCATGCGATTAAGGCTGACGTCGTCGACAAAGACATCGCCTTCGGTGGGAATCTTCAACCCACTCAGTAGGTAGAGAAGGGAGGACTTGCCTGATCCTGATGGACCCAAGATGCCCAGAAACTCGCCTTCACTTACCAATAAGTCGATCCCGCGGCAGGCAAAGACTTCGCGCCCATGGTCGAGATAGCGGAGGCTGGCTTTCTCGGCTCGGATCACAGGAGCCTCCTTTCCACCACGCTGACCGGATCGAACCTTCGGAATCGACTGATGACGGTGAGAGTCGCCACGGAGATGATCGCGACCGGAATTGGAACCGTGTAAAGGAATGCCGTTGGATCGAGGGTATTCAGAGCAAAGGCTCTTGGATCCATCAGGATAGCCTTGACGACTCGGAGCAGAAGAAAGGCGATCCCCACGCCGAAGGACCATCCAAAGACGACCACCGAAACCGTCTCCTTAAGAACCCGGCCCACCAATTGGCGCTTGGTGTAACCGAGGGCCTGTAGGAGGCCGAACTCCACCAGGCGCTGAGACTGATAGATGTTGATCAACATCCCCATCATGAGGGTGATGACCAACACCAATGTGGCGATCACAACGTTCAAGATTTGGTAGAGAATGCTGAACATTTCATCGGATTGCTTTTCGATCTGGTGGTAGGCGAATACTTGGGCTCGCTCTCCTTTGAATCGTTTTTCGGCCCAGCGATCAAGCTTGTCCTGCTCGACCGGCGTCTTGGCAAAAGCAAGGAACACGTCGATGTCGGGGAAGTGGTTGGCCTTGATGTAGTCATAGCTCGTCACCATGAGCCACATGCCGGTTTTAGCGATCCCGACCACCTTGACCGGATAGGGCGAATAGGATTCGTTGTCCTTGGGTTGGAGCAATAGCGATCCGATCTTGAGGTTCAAGTTACGGGCGATCGGCTCACTAATCAAAGCTTCCGGCTTCCCCGGCGCAGGCAGGCGTCCATCGATCGTCGAGACAGACTGTCGCCTAAGCCAATACTTCATATCATCCGGCTTCAGGCCGAGGACGGTAAACGGCCATTTCCCGACGATGCTTTTTACTTGATTGCCGGCGGCCCGCACGATCATCAGTCGGTCAAGCGGGACGGGAGAATTCTCCTCGACTTCGGCCATCAAGATCGGCGTCTGAGCGGCATCGCCGCGTGGAGTGACCGCCAACGCTTCGCGCGAATAGGCATAGATCGTTTTGATCGAGTAAGGGATCGAGTTCATCAGTGAGACGATCCCGCAGATCAGGAGCACCGCCAGCATAATCACTCCGGTCAGTGGAATTGTCTTGCCCGCGTTTCTGATCAGGTATGTGGTTGCCGATAAAGGCTTCAGGACCATTGACCTGGCCGATCGATTTGCCACTACTTTGGCCTCCGCCGATAGCGAAGGAAGACTTCATCCTCGACCACGTGATGTTCGATCAGATTGAACTGAAGCAACGCCCCCTTTGGCAGCGGCTCGCCCCCTGCGTAGGTGGGTAGCTCGCGTCCAAGCTTGATCTTTGGGGCAATGGTGAGAAAAAGCTCGTCCACCAAATTTGCCTTGAGGAATTGGGAATTGAGCTCGCTTCCTCCAAGCACATGGAGTCTCTCGATTGCCAACTCTCGTCGCAGATACTTTGCCAGCCATCCAAGATCGACATGGTCTTTTCCCGCACGAATCCTCTGGACATTTTCTGGCAGCTCGATGACGGCATTGGCAGGACAGGCAACGTAGGGCTGCGCTTCTGGCGCACTGAAGTATTTCGCCTCGATGGGAATATCGCCGCTTCTAGTAACCACGATCCTGATCGGGGCGCGCGGATTCCAGTTAGGGCTCGTAGCTCGCAACGTTTGGGCGCCCAGGATGATCGCATCGGAAGCAGCCTCGATACGATCCATCAATTCATGGTCGACCTTGGAACCCAA
>JADZBW010000072.1 GCA_020851885.1 Fimbriimonadaceae bacterium
AGTGGGCAAGACTGACCCGCGCCACTCCTGATGCCGGATCGATGCCCATCCGCTCCAGCAAGCGGACGGAGTAGAAATTGCCCCAACGAATGCCGATTCCATGGGGGATTGCCGCATCCGCCATTTCCCGGGGCGAGCGGCGATCATGAAGGAACGAGACCGTAGGCACTCGACCCGGACCCAAGGAAGCCCTGCCAATAACTCGAACGGACGACTTGGTCCGGAGGTAGTACAGCAACTGCTCGGTAAGTGGACGTTCGAGATACTCCATGGCTCCCCAAGCCTTGAGAACAGTTTCCCGATCAAAGGCCTCAGATCCTGCCAGCCAATTGAGATAGGGAACGAGCCCAAGGACACCAGCACAGGACTCGTGGTTCGCGTTTCCCAGTTCGAATTTGCCCGGCAAGTAGTCTTTGGCCAAGAAGTAGTGGTTCGGCCCCGTCAATTCGGCGATCGCATCGTTCTTGCCGTAGAGGGCTCCCATATGCGGGCCGAAGACCTTGTAACAAGAAAAGACATACCAATCAACGCCCCATGCGGCAACGTCGACGGGAAGATGGGGTGCATAGGCGACGCCATCCATCACCACCCGAGCGCCCACCGAGTGTGCGGCATCGATACATGCCTGGAACTCCTCGACGTGACCGAGAATATTGGACACCTGGACGAAGACCACCACTTTGGTTCTTTCGCCGAGCATCTCCCTGAGGGTCTCGAGATCGCAGACCCCGGTCACAGGATTTGCCGGCCAGAGCTTTACTGAAACTCCCCGATTGAGCAGGTTCATCCACGGACCGACGTTCGCCTCGTGACCGCTCTCGCCGACGATGATCTCGTCTCCGGGCCGGAGGGCTTCGGCGTAGCAATCCGCCAACATCCGGCAAAGCGTCGAACTCGAGGAGCCAAAAAAGGTTCGTCCAACGTCTTCGCCGCCCATGATCGTATGGACCACATCATGAGCCTGATCCACGGTGTCGGTCGCCCGTTGAGACGCAGGGTAGTCGGCACCCACTTGAACGTAGCTCGTCAGCATGTAGTCGCGGATGGAGTCCGCCACGGTCTCCGGTACTTGCGACCCACCGGCATTGTCCATATAGACCTCTCCCTTCTCAAGCGAAGGAAATCGATTTCGGATCGCTTCGATGGATGGAATGGTGAGGGAGATCATGATTGAATTCTAACGCCTTCTCGATCAACCGATGGTATACAGTCTTGATATGCGTGCCCCACTGGCTTTGGCCTTCTTGACTCTATCCGCACTTTCGGTTGCCCAAAAGGCGAGTTACGAGGCAATGCGGGAAGGAAAATCGGTTGGGTCTTTAACTTACGAGCGCATCCTTCAAGGCTCGACTCAGACCACCATCGTCGATATTGCGATGACTCAAGGAACCGAAGTGTTGAAGATAAAGATCACCTCCAAGTTCAACGCTCAAGGGGCTCCCACGTCCCGGACTGGTGAGATATCTGCGGCAACTTACCAGGTCAAAATCGGCATGGCCTTTCAAAGTGGGTCCGCCAAAGTCACGATTACCAATGGTAAGAAGTCTGAGATCAAAATGATCGATTCCAAGCCCAAGATCAGCATCGAAGATCCCAGTGTTTGGTGGTTCGTCAAGAACAAACCGGTCCCCAAGCAGAACTACCGCTACCAAACCATCAGCCCCGCTACGCTGGCTTGGTCCGAGGTCATGGTCCAATATGTCGGCCCGGGCCAAGTGGATCTGCGGGGCAAGAAAGTCAGCGGCCATCGAGTCGATGAGACTCGAGGCACAGAGCGGTCGACCGTTTGGCTGGACGACAAGGGCATGCCGCTGATCATCGATCAGGGCACCCTCAAATTCATCCGCAAGTAGTGCTCACACCGGAGCCAGTTCGGCAGTGAAGTGCCTCAGAAACGGCGCCTGTTTCACGATCTTCAGGCCGATCGCCTCTTCTCGCTTATCGTACATTTCCGAGATCACGTCCGCCACATAGTTGACGTGCGCCTGGGTATAGACCCGGCGCGGCAGCGCGAGCCGAACCAGTTCGCGGTCCGCGCCATGTTCGACCCCATCGACGCACTTCCCAAACATCACCGATCCTATCTCGACGCCCCGAATTCCTCCCTCCAGATAGAGCTCGTTCACAAAGACCTGAGCTGGGAACTGGGTCGCAGGAATCTGGGGATAGAAACGCTTGGCATCGATATACACCGCGTGCCCCCCCGGAGGCTGGACGATCTTGACGCCTTTTTCGGTGAGCTTGTTGGCAAGGTAGCGAATCGTCGCCGTACGATCCTCGAGGTAGTGTTCGTCCAGCACTTCATCCAATCCCTGGGCAAGGGCCTCCAAGTCGCGTCCGGCAAGGCCGCCATAGGTAGGGAATCCTTCGGTGAGAATGAGCAGGTTGCGGGCCTGCTCGGCAAGCTCATCGTCGTTCAGAGCCAGGAACCCGCCAATGTTCCCAAAGCCATCCTTCTTCAGGCTCATCGTTGCGCCATCGGCATAGGAGAACATCTCCTGAGCGATTTCTTTTGGCGTTTTGTCGGCGTAGCCGGGTTCGCGTTGCTTAATGAACCAGGCGTTCTCTGCAAAGCGGCAGGAATCGATGATGAACGGGATCCCCGCCTTGCGCAAGGTCGCGGATACCTCCTTCACGTTGGCCATCGAGACCGGCTGCCCGCCGCCCGTGTTGTTCGTGACGGTGATCATCCCGATCGGAATCTGTCCCTTCCCCAACCCTCCATTGCCTGTTTCGAGCAACCGTTGCAGCTTCGCCACATCCAGATTCCCCTTGAAAGGATGTAAGTTGTCGGGGTCCTTGCCTTCATCGATCACCAAGTCCAGTGCCTGGGCCCCCGTGAATTCCACGTTGGCTCGAGTCGTGTCGAAGTGGTGGTTGTTGGGGATGATCTTCCCCGCTCCACCGACAATGGCCATCAGAATCTTCTCGGCGGCCCGACCCTGGTGGGTGGGAATGACGTGCTTGAACCCGAAGATCTCGCGAACCTTGGCTTCAAACCTCTTGAACGACCGGGAGCCCGCATAGCTCTCGTCGCCGGTCATGATCGCCCCCCACTGGGCAGCCGACATCGCGCTCGTTCCCGAGTCGGTCAGCAGGTCGATCAAAACGTCGTCCCCGTCGATCAGAAAGGGGTTGTATTTGGCGTCCTTGAGGATTTTGTCCCTCTGCTCGCGGGTGGTGAAGCGAATCGGCTCGACGCTCTTGATTCGAAAAGGCTCGATGATCTCGGGCATAGGAAGATTGTATTCGAGTTGGCCCATCGTCGGCTGAACTGCCGACTCCGTCCACGCCGCTGGGTCTGCGCTCAGCGGTCAAGGCTTCGCAGGTAAAATCCACCGGCCCCGATTCAATGGATCAGTACCACATCCGCAACTTC
>JADZBW010000073.1 GCA_020851885.1 Fimbriimonadaceae bacterium
CAGATCGGTCCATCTCGGCAAAGCTGTGGACGCTGGCATCCGCCAGGAATCCAGAACGGGTGAGGAAGGTCCCGTAAACGAAAGCGATAAAGGGCGCTCCCGCCATGAGAAGATTCGATGTCTTCCAACGCTTGCGGGTCGTCTGGACGATAATTCCGTGTACCAGGGCGGCGGTCAAACACCAAGGGACGAAGCTGACGTTCTCGACGGGGTCCCACATCCAGAAGCCGCCCCAACCCAGGGTCTCATAGGCCCAGAAGCCTCCCATACAAAGGCCGGCTCCCACGAGAGTCATGGCGACGATCGCCCAGGGGCGGATGATGGGAATCCACTCGTCGTAATTGCGAATCGCCATTGCCGCGACTGCCAAAGCGAAGAGGGCGGTGAGGGAGCCAAAGCCCAAGAAGATGATTGGTGGGTGGATGATCACCCAATAGTTCTGGAGCGATGGCGCCAGGCCCATACCGTTGTCCGGGACAAACGCCTTGCCTTCGGCCATGACCAGATTGAACGGCGACTCGTAGGCGAGGATCGCGCAGATCGCGGCCAGAAACAGCGAGTAGACGATCGTGAACCAACGTCGGTAGATGCCTGCATTTCGAGCAACGAGGATCCCGAAGACGGCGGCGCAAAGCCCCCATAGGAGGAATGAACCTTGTTGTCCGGACCAGATTCCGGCAATACGGTAGGGGACCGCATTACCAAGGTCGGCATGACCCCAGACGTACTCGAACTCGAATCGATTGCCCACGAAGAGGGCGGCGAGAGAGCTGAAGGTGGTCAAGATGGCCAAGCATCCGAGCCCAAAGCTCCAGATGCCGATCTTGCCAAGTGTGTCTGATCGTTTAGCAAAGAGCCAGGCAAGAAAGGCGATGCAAAAAAGCACCACGCTTGCGTAAACAGACACGCGCCCGATTTGCCCTGTCAGAAGCGACCAATCGGGCGGAGTGTGACTGTGAAGTTGAGGAAGTTCTTCCATTGACGTTTAAGACCCTCCGAGATGGTACTTTTGCAAACCATCCCAATAGAACCATTATCCTTGAATAAAGGTGGGCACGTCTGTCGTTAAAATTGCCCCCACACCGAAACCGGTGTGGGGGCAAGGTCGGCGTTTAGTGTTCGCCGGTCTCTCGCATGTCTATCTCACGGGCTCGTTTGGCGTCGTTCTTGAGGATCTGAAGCTTCTGCTCAAAGCTCAAGTTCGAAGCCGGTGCGCGGGTCGCCTTGAATGGTCCGCCGCCGAGGCCGTCGATATTCTCGTTCGCCACGGTAATCAGATATCGAGCATATGGGGCATTGTGAGCGCCATAGTCGCCTGATCGGATGACGAAGTAGTAGTTGTGTCGGGCTCGCTTGATGGCGATCGGCACGGCTCCTTGGGCGGGTGCCGTGTAGCCCTCCGCCGTAATCGTGCTCGTGTATTCCCAGAAGATATCGTTCCCTTCTTGCCCAGGGTAGGCGTACTCGCTCCAGTTGGACATTCGGGTCCTCAGAGCGAGCAACTTGTCGACGATATCGTTGCGGGTCGTGGCAATCCGGGTGGCGGCATCGACTGCGGTGTGGCACGGGGCGCAACTCTTGTCATAGCTCACTTTGAAGCTATGGTTCGAGTCTGGCATGTGGCACTTGCTGCATTGGCCGGGCGCCTCGGAGTGGGCCGTGTTTCGCGGAACAGGTGGCGAGGAACCTTCTGCTCCCGAGTTCTCGACTCCCATCAACATGTTGAACTGGTTGCTGTCGTGCATGTTCGGACGTGCAGTCCCGGACAGCAGCTTCGCATCCCTTCCATCGGCGCCGCGACCGTTGTGGCACTGGGCGCAAATGTGGTTGTACGTGGTGAACGAAGTAGCGGTCGTGCTGGGACCGATCGGCGCGGTGTCATTGTTGAAGGTCTGCTTCCGAAGCTGCTTCTCTTCACCGGTATCCGTAACGTTGCCCGTCTTGCTGTGAGGATTGTGGCAGGTGGCGCAGTTCGCAATGTGCGGAACTTCCGTTAGCGTCGCCTCGCAGAGCTCGCGGATGGTGTCATCCGACATGGCTCCAACATCCACGCCTTTGCTCTCTTCGATGCGCACCAAGCCGCTATGGCAGGTAATGCATCGACTTGAGCGGCCGTATTGAGCAGGATTCTGAATACCTTCTTCAACCGGCGCGGAGATCAGCAAATTGTGACCCGACAGGTTGAACTGGTTGGCCAACGGTCCGTGGCATTGGGCGCAAACGACTGGGCTGGCGACCTTCGGGAACGTGAGGATCAGGCCCTCGGCTTCGGGATCCGCTTGGTGGCGGCTGCCGGGGCCGTGGCACCTTTCGCAAGTGACGCCCTTGGTTGCATGGGTCGTCTCCTTCCAGTGCGTATAGATTGGATCGTCTGCGGTACGGCCTGGCTTGCTGGCCCCGCCGTGACAGGCTGCGTTTCCGCAAGCTTCAGCGCCAATATATTGGGCGCCTTTTTGGTTGTCAGAGAGCAGGGCCAGGAATTGCGCGCTTACGCCCGGCAATCCATCGCTGCCACTCTTCGGACCGCCTTCTCCACCGCAGCTTTGCAGAACCAGCAAGCCGGCAGTGAATGGAACGGCCGCGATTAAGGTCAGAATCCATTTGGACATCATAGTCTTCCTCCGCTGCCTTTGAACATAAAATCGAGTGATTGAAAATCAGTCATCTCTTTTTCCTTAGAACTTCACCGTGTAATTGATTCCGAGCACCGTAACTCGGTAGCTCAGCTGATCGTTCACGCGATCGCTATAGCGCCATGGAGCGAACACGATGGCCAAAGAGGAGTTGGGCCCCAATTGCCGATTGTAGGTCGCTGTGAATTCGGTCCCTTTGATGTTGCCACCATCGATCCGAATCGGATTTTCATTTCGCGTGTAGTAGTGGCTCATGCCGACCGAGAGAGTCTCGCGGTCATTGAGCAGGTAGTCGAAACCCATCGCCACGGAGATGCTCGATGGGAAAAAGGCGTCTAGGGAGAAGCCGTCTTCGCTGAGGCCTCTTGCCTGCATGGTGTCGTTGACGTACTCCAAGTAACCGGATGCTCGCTCATTGAACACGTAGCTGGCGCCCAGGGTCAAGGTGTGTGAGAGAATCTCGATATCGCGACCACTGTTTTGGTCGAATCGATAATTGTAAGCGGCATATCCCGCAAGTCGATCATTCCCTCCTTGGATTCTCAATTGAGCCTTGACTCGATCGTCCCAGTAGAGCTGCCGATTATCTTCGGTAAGCATGCTCGCACCATCGGTGAGGTGCTCCCAAGTTCCGCCAGCCGTCAAACGAAGCCCTCCGAAGATCGGAGTCGTCAGCCTTCCCTCATAGGTGTCCCATTTCGGGACATCGATATAGAAGTGGTCGGCTCGGATCCTCTCTGACTCTTTATGTCGATATCCAAGCTGCAAAGATGCCGGTCCAAAATGCTGGACGAATCTCACGCTCGTTTGGAACATCTCTTGGACGTAAGAGTTCTGGGTTACTGGAATATCGTAGTCCGTTCGCTTCGTATCGGCATAGATGGACGTATCCGGTCCAAGATCCCATGTGGCGTTAAGCGCCCAGTTCTTGATCCTGGCGTCCAAACCACCGCGCTGACTGATCTTGACATCCGAATAGGCGCCGCCAAAATTGAACGCTGAACTCAGGTCGATCCCGTAGTAGGCCGAAAACTGTCGCTGCGTCGAATCGGGCTGGATCCCTTCGCGATCGTAATAGCGCCGGTCGACCCAAGTGACGCCCCCATTGCCACCCAAGAATTGCCCACTGATTCCTCCAGAGAACGACTTCGTTCGATAGAGGTAAGGGTCTTTGGGCGCTTCGAGGTAGTTGTTATGGTCGGCCGCGTCATACCGCCAAAAGGCGCCGACCTTTGGATTGATCGCGTATCGGACTTCGGCATTGTAGTTTCGATCGTTGCTAGCTTCGTTGGGAAACTCGGAAGCTTCTTGGAAATCGAACTTGCTGTAGCTCCCCCGAATGGACCCTCGACCTCGGTCGAAGATCATCAGGGCTTCCGATGCGGTGTCATCCCAAAGCGACCCTCTCAGGGTGAATCGAGCAAAGGGGTTGCTGCCATTCTCCGGGCTGAAGAGCCTCAGCTCTTCGAGGGAATAGACTCCCATCCCGTTGGCGTAGCGTCGGAACATACCTTGGTTGCCGGAAAAATCCCAGCTATAAGTTCCAAACGTCACCCAGTTGTTTTTGACCGGCGCCGCTTCTGGCTCCTGCTCTTTAGGTTCGCCGGCGGGCGGATCTTGCGCCCACGCGGCCAACGACGCCATGGCGAATACGGTAGTCAGTGCGACTCTTTCAAACCATCGGCTTTCCGTGTTCACTGATTGGACTCCTTACCGTTGCAGGAACTTGGGGCTCGTGTTGCTACCGTGGGGAGCAACGTGGCATCCAGCGTTCCAACAGCTTTGACCTGGGTAGTGGCGGGCGAGCTTTTCGGTGTGACACTGAGCGCACAGCCCGCGAGAGAACGAATTGAGCATCTTGGGGTTGTTCGACCCGTGAGGCTTGTGGCACTCCACGCATCCTGGGCCCGTATTGCCGGTTACCGG
This sequence comes from Fimbriimonadaceae bacterium, assembly GCA_020851885.1. Lineage (GTDB taxonomy): Bacteria > Armatimonadota > Fimbriimonadia > Fimbriimonadales > Fimbriimonadaceae > 55-13. The sequence goes on from JADZBW010000073.1 coordinate 4,560, forward strand.
ATCGTGCTCATAGACGAAGGGGCCGGCCTGCTGAGCGTGGCAGCGCACACAGTTGTCTTTGTTGAAGGTTCTGGTCACTTTCTCCTTCTTGGAGGGGTGTGAGTTATGGCAGTCGCTGCACTGCATACGACCTTCAGGAATCGGGTGATGGGTTGCCAGTCGGAAATCTGCCGCCTGGACGCCGTGACAGGAACCGCACAAGGTTGCCTCGTCTGCTTTCAAGAGATTCTTGGTCTCGATTCGAGCCGTGAAAAGCGCCTTCTTCGTATTGCCCGCATTGCCCTTCTTCACCGCGTGAGCCGGAAGATCCGGATCGGAATCGGGGTGGATCTGATGGCATGAGACGCACGACATATCGGCTCGCGAGTGCTCCGATCGCTTCCAATGGCTGTCGCTCATCGTGCTTTCGTGGCATCGCAAACAAGCCGTCGAGGACTCTTTCGGAGTCATCTTGCGGAACGATACAACTTGCGGATTCTTTTCATCCTGGTGGATGAAGCCGGCGCCATGGCAGCCTTCGCAACCCTTCTTGTCGAGGGGGAGTTTCGGATCGGACATAAA
>JADZBW010000074.1 GCA_020851885.1 Fimbriimonadaceae bacterium
GAAAATCAATTTGGATTGGGTTAGCGCTTTCCCTTGTAATTTCAGGATGTTCGGGCGGAGCTGAAAAGAAGACCGAAGAAGGACCAGCAGGATCGACCTCCGGGAAGGGTGAGAAGGTCTCGATCGAGGTCCAGGCCTTCAAGGGAGGCTACGACATCGATTTCTATCAGCAAGCGGGTAAGGAATACGCGGAAAAACACCCCGGCATCGAAGTCAAAGTGGATGGCGATCCCCGAGTTTGGGAGAAATTGAAGCCGCGGTTCATCGATGGAACGCCTCCAGACCTAACGTTCCCCGGTTGGGGAATGGACCACTGGGCGCTTGCGGAAGAAGACCAACTTGAAGATCTGTCCGCCGCGATGCTCGAGAAACCCTACGAAGGAGAGGGAACTTGGGGTGACACCTTCGATCCCCAACTCCTCAAGCTCGGCCAACTCGATGGCAAGCAGTACGTCTTGCCTTATTACGTGATGCTCTACGGCTGGTGGTACGACCCAGGGGTCTTCACGAAGAACGGTTGGACGGCTCCCAAGAACTACCCTGAGCTCCTGGCGCTTTGCGAGAAGATCAAAGCCAAGGGAATGGCCCCGATTACGTTCCAAGGCAAATATCCCTACTACATGATCGACGGCATGCTCCTTCCCTGGGTCGTCAGCATTGGCGGTCCGGACGCGATCAAAGCGGCTCAGAACATGGAGCCTGGCGCATGGAAGTCTCCGGCGATGCTGCAGGCGGCAAGGATGATCGACGAGCTCAACAAGAAGGGGTTCTTCGAATCTGGAGCCGTAGGCAAGACCCACACCGAGGCCCAGATGTCTTTGCTCAATGGAAAGGCCGCAATGGTGCCTTGTGGTTCATGGCTTGAATCGGAGATGAAGAAGCAGATTCCAGCGGGGGCGAAGCTCCAATACATGACGGTGCCAGTCGTCGTGGGTGGCAAAGGCGATCCTACGAGCCTTTTGATCGGCATCGAGCCTTGGATGGTTTCGAGCGCCAGCAAGCACAAGAAGGAAGCAATCGACTTCTTCAAGTACATGACGTCGCTGACCAAAGCAAAGCAGTTTGTCGAAGAAAAGGGCACGTTGATGTCGATCAAGGGGTCCGACCAAGCAAAGCTCCCGCAGATTCTGGTGGAGCCGGCCAAGGCTTTTGCGGCCAGCAAGTTCCTGTGGGCGGTCCAGTATCGCCAGTGGTATCCCAAGTTCAACACCGAGTTGGAGAACAAGGTGACGGCGCTGTTGGGCGGCGAACTCACTCCCGAGGCCTTCTGCGATGCCGTGGAAGCCGAAGCGGAGAAGGTTCGCAAGGACCCGAACATCGTCAAACACAAGGTGCAATAGGTTGCCTCCCCGACCTTCCCGTCGGGGTTATCGAGGGAGTTCGCCGGGAAGCTTGATGTGAACTCCATCGAATTGGCTTCAAGCGACATAACGAGACGATCGAGATCATAGTCCTGAGGACGGTCGGCTCGATTGTCTACGGAACCGCTCACGACCAGGTTGCTGCTCGCTAGTTAGGGGAACTGAACCCGATGATCACATTCCTAGCCATCTTGGCCTTTGCGCCCATCCGAATCGCCTGCATTGGCGACTCCATCACCGAGGGTCGTGGGGGCATCAACTCCTATCCGGCTCAGTTGCAGAAGATTCTGGGCAGCAAATACCTGGTCGGCAACTTTGGACGAACGAGCGCATCGGTGCTTCCGGGACCACTCCAATATTCGGCATTGCGCGAGTGCCAGGATGCCGTCGACTTCCGACCCGACAAGGTCTTGATCATGCTTGGCACCAACGACTCGCCCGGTCTCAACTGGTCCGAGCGGCGAGACCGCTTCCGGTCTGCCTATAGGGCCCTCGTCTCGGGGTTTCGTGAACTCAAGTCGAAACCACAGATCGTCGTGATGCTTCCTCCGCCGATGTTCTTCGACGACAGCGATTGGCGACCACGTAATTTGATCGACGAGATCCTTCCTTTGGAACTGGCATTGGCCAACGTCGAAGGGTGCCTTGTCTTTAACTCTTACGACCTATTCAAAGGAAAGGGGGAGTCGTTCCCAGACCGGCTTCATCCCAACAATCTGGGATTCGAGATTCTGGCAAGGGCGGTGGCAAAGGAGATCTTCCAAGTGAAGGAAAAAGGGCTGAAACGTCTGGATTGGGCCAACGACGCAAGGAAATCGGTCGTCGTCGATCGGGAAGAGGGGCAGTATTTGGGCCACGTGTCCACGACTCTGCTTTCCGACGGCAAGACGATCCTCGCTGCCTATCCAAAAGGTCACGGCAAGGGAGCGATTCTGCTCAAACGCTCTGAAGACGGAGGCAAGACTTGGAGCGAACGACTCCCAGTTCCCGATAACTGGTCGACTTCTTTGGAAACGCCGACCGTCCACCGAATTGGCGAGAAGACGCTTATCCTCTGGTCGGGCCTCTATCCGGTGCGAATCGCCCGATCCGAAGACGATGGCAAGACCTGGACGCCACTTTCCGTGGTAGGAGATTGGGGTGGAATCGTCGCGATGGGTTTCACCGAGCGATGCCGCGACGGCCGCCTGATCGCCCAATTCCACGATGACGGACGATTCTTCGCCAACGCCGGGAAAGCGACCGGAACATTCACCCTTTATCAGACTGAATCCACCGACGATGGTCGTACTTGGAGCCTGCCGCGAGCCTTGTTCTCGTCCTCCGTGGTCCATCTCTGCGAACCAGGAATGATTCGCAGCGATGACGGACACCAAATGGCCGTGCTGCTTCGTGAGAACCGGCGAGTCCTGCCAAGTCATGTGATGTTCAGCAACGATGAAGGAAAGACTTGGACGGTCCCCCGGCCTCTCAATCCCAACCTCACCGGTGACCGTCACACCCTACGCCGCCTCAAAGACGGGCGCCTGGTCTGCGTCTTCCGGGACATGCAGGAAGGCGAATGGAAGGGTGATTTCGTTGCTTGGGTCGGCACCTATGCCGACCTCGTCACGGGAGGGGCTGGCCAATACAAAATTCGCTTGTTGGACAACCAGGACCCTTGGGATTGCGGTTATCCCGGTTTGGAATTGCTTCCCGATGAAACGCTGGTGGCCACGACCTACGGGCACTGGGACAAGGATAAGCCGCCCTACATTCGTGCGGTACGCATCACCAAGAAGGACATGCCTCGATAAACTCGAACTGATGGAGTATGAAGATGAAATGGATTGCATTCGTCCTGATGTCCGTCCTTGCCGCCTTGGGATCGGCTCAAAATTGGAAGCAGGATCTCCGCAAGCAGCTGCCGCTTCTCGGGCATCGCAACTGGGTTGTGGTGGTCGATTCCGCCTATCCACTCCAATCGAGCGCGGGGATAACGACCCTTTGGACTGGTGAAGACCAAGTTTCGGTCGTTCGGCAAGTCCTTGCCGAACTGAAGAAGCAGAAGCACGTGCGGCCGATCATCTACCTGGACAAGGAACTCCCAATAGTGCCCGAAAATGCTGCCCGTGGCATCTCGCAGTACCGAAAGCAATTGGCAAACCTGCTGAGGGGTACCGAGCCCTTGGCGATGCTCCACGAAGAGATCATCGCCAAACTCGATGAGGCAGGGAAGACTTTCCATGTCCTGGTTCTCAAAACCAACCTGACTCTGCCCTACACATCGGTCTTCTTCCAACTGGATTGCGGCTATTGGAGTGCGAACAAAGAAAAAGCGCTTCGGAAGAAGATGGGCGGTCAGTGAGCTTGGAGGGCATTTCGAGACGCAAACTCCTAAAGATGGCGGCCGTCGGGGCGGCGGCGATTCCGCTTGAATCTCGATCGCTCATGGCCGGGGCCACGACCCAAGAGCCTACCGTTCTGGTGCCCGCCGATAAAGGCCTCACAAAGTCTTGGCTGGAAGGCCTCACCAAACGCGGCAAGCCGACGGTTGTTCGCGGCAAGGCGCTTGCGAATATTGGCATGCCGGTGGGCGGTATTGGTTGCGGCCAGGTTTACCTAAGCGGGGACGGTCGCCTCTGGCACTGGGACATTTTCAATCAGTTCAGCGAATCCGACATGGGCGATATTCGGAACGGCACCCACTACAAGACGCCCATGAAGCCGGAATCGCCCTTTGGAATCGGCTTCTTCGTGTCGATGAAGGATGCCGGCGAGACCCGGTATTGGAACCTCGATTCCAATGGCTTCGAATCCGTACAGTTCACTGGCAGATACCCCGTAGGGCAGATCGACTATTCGACCGCAGGCTGTCCGCTCCACGTGACTTTGAATGCATTCTCGCCGTTTATTCCACTCGACGCGGATTCGTCGAGCTTGCCGCTGACCTTGATGATCTTCTCGTTGAAGAACTCGACCGCAAAAGCCGTGAAGGTCGCGATCGGCGGATGGATGGAGAACCCGGTTGGAAAGGTCAGCAGACAGACTCGCGCATTGGAGCTTCGGACGACCCTGGCCCACGCGGGATTCGAACACGCTGCGATCGATGTTCCCACTCCCGAGAAGGTGCGCCCGGATGTCCTGTTCGCCGATTTTGAGTCCGAAACCTACGGGAATTGGACCGTAGAAGGCACCGCCTTTGGTTCAGGACCGGTCGAGATCGCGAAAATTCCGAAGTATCAGGGCGACGTTCATGGCAAGGGTCGACGAGTCGTCAATAGCCACAACGTACGTCAAGGCGAGGACGTTGGCGGTGGTGATTCACATATCGGGAAGCTCACGAGCCCGGAGTTTCCGATCCATCGTAGGTTCATCGCGATGCTGATTGGCGGGGGTAGCCATGTCGGCAAAACCTGTGTGAACCTCACCATCGACGGCATCGTCGTCCGAACCGCAACCGGGCGCGATAACAACGAGATGAGTCCGGTGATCTGGGATGCCGGCGAGTTCGATGGCCGAAAGGCCAGAATTGAGATCGTCGACAGCGAGCGGGGCGCTTGGGGGAATATCGGCGTTGATCAGATTGTCTTCACCGACCAGCCCGCGATGAATAGCGGCGCCTTCCATGAAGAAGCCGATTTCGGAACGATCGGGATGGCCATCGCCGGTGGGTCGTCAGACCAGGACGCCCGAGCACGCTTGGGATCGCCGTCCAGTCCCGGCAAATCGGCGGCGACCGTCGAGCAGAGCCTCGTCATTAAGCCTGGGGAGACCCGGACGATTCGGTTCATGGTCGCCTGGCACTTCCCAAACGTCGCTCGCCAACGGCTGGGAAACCTGGAAGGCGGCAAGACGCTGAAGCGGCACTACGGCAAACGCTTCAAGAGCGCCAACGATGTCCTCCACTATGCTGAGGCAAACCTCGCGAGACTGGAAAATGACACGCGGGAATGGGTGGAGACCTGGTATGACTCCACCCTTCCCTATTGGTTTCTCGATCGGACGATGGCCAACGCCTCCACCCTTGCGACGAGCACTTGCTACCGCTTCGACAACGGCCGATTTTATGGTTGGGAGGGTGTCTATTGCTGTCCGGGGACCTGTACTCACGTATGGCATTACGCTCATGCCGTGGCCAGGCTCTTTCCGGAACTTGAAAGTGACACGAGGGAGCGAGTGGACTATGGGATCGGCTATCACGAAGATGGGCACCTGGGCCATCGGGCCGAATTCTGGCAAGACGCCGCCACCGACGGTCAATGTGGCACGATACTGCGCGTCTATCGAGAGCACCAAATGCGCGCGGATCGAGCCTGGCTGAAGCGCTTGTGGCCAAAGGTCAAGAAATCGATCCAGTTCCTGATCGTTCAGGACCCCAACAGAGACGGTGTGCTTGAAGGCGCTCAGTTCAACACGCTCGACGCCACTTGGTATGGGAAGATCGCCTGGATCAGCAGTCTTTATGTGGCGGCATTGAGGGCCGGAGAAGCAATGGCATCAGAACTTGGCGATGCAGGTTTCGCCCAGGAATGTGCGACGATCGCCCAAAAGGGATCCGCAAGGATCGTTGAAGACCTTTTTAACGGTGAGTACTTCATCCAACGCACCGACCCTCGCTTCCCCAAAGCCATCAATACTAACGATGGTTGCCACATCGACCAGGTTTTCGGTCAGTCTTGGGGCTTTCAGGTGGGATTACCGAGGGTCCTTCCCATTGCCGAAACGCGCAAAGCGCTCCAGTCGCTCTTCCGGTACAGCTTTGCGCCCGATGTTGGCGCTTACCGCGCTAAGTCCAAGATCAAAGGTGGGCGGTGGTACGCCCTGCCCAAGGAAGCGGGACTTCTCATGTGCACATGGCCTAGAGGTGGGATCGAAGAAGCGCCGGGCAAAGGGAATGAAGATTGGGCGGTCGGATACTTCAACGAGTGCATGACCGGATTCGAGCATCAAGTGGCGGGCCATATGATAAACGAGGGTTTGGTCACGGAGGGCCTAACCATCGAGCGGACGATTCATGAACGTTACTCGGCCGAACGCAGGAATCCCTACAACGAGATCGAATGTAGCGACCATTACGCCAGGGCGATGGCATCCTATGGCGTGTATTTGGCCGCATGCGGTTTTCGGTACCACGGTCCGAACAAGAGCATCGCTTTCCACCCGCGCTGGGGCACCAAGGATTTCCGCTGCGCCTTCACCAGTGCGGAAGGCTGGGGAACCTTCCATCAGACCCAGAAAGGGCAGCGCATGGAAGTGAAACTGGAAGTCAAACACGGAACGACTGCGGTCAAGACTCTCTCTCTGACCTGCCCCCAAGGCTGGAAATCTGTTTCCGTCAAAGGAACTTCGGCGGTCGGGAATGTTGTCGTCAAATTGGTAGGCGAGGAGATGACATTGGTCTTCGCCAAGGCCCAAGTCATCGGCATAGGGAAGCCCCTTCAGGTCATCGTCACGGAGGTTTAGTGCCAATTTGGGAATGATGAGGGATAGTGAGGCATGATCTCTCTGCTTGCCGCTCTCGTCCTCCAATCCGACATTGCCATTCCTGGCTTCACGGCCTATTCCGAACCGGACTCCGATGCCATCGAGATGGATGAGCAGCGTGGATTCGTCAAGTGGACGGACCCTTCCAAGGCGATCGTATGGCACGGAAAGCTCCTCACGGCCGGGGACGCTCGGGTGCGCGTCCGGTTTGAAGGCGCACCCGCCAACAGGACTTTCCGAATGACGGTGGATCGTCAGGTTCGCCGGGCATCGGTTAAAGACGATGTGGCTGATTTCGGCACGTTTCGAATCACAAAACCAGGTTATGAGGCATTCAAACTGGAAGCCTTGGGCAGGGCCGGATCACCGCTCGGCGTACCCACCGCGCTCCTGCTCAACGGCCCTGCCCTCGCTGGTGCCCAGTTCAACCTGAAACCGCGTCGAAACGCCGCGTCGGTCCACCTTGGCTACCCGATTGCCGAAGGTGTGAAAGCCACCCGATTCTACGCTGAAGTCGAGGCTCGCGAGGACCCGCTTCACACCTACTACGAAGTCTGCGGTTTCCGGCGTGGCTATTTCGGCATCCAGGTCAACAGTCCAACGGAGCGGCGAATCATCTTCTCCATTTGGGACGCGGGATCAGAAGCCGTCGATCGCGGGAAAGTCGCCGATGAAAACCGAGTGAAACTGTTGGAGAAAGGTGAGGGAGTCGTGGCCAGCGATTTCGGCAGTGAGGGAACTGGCGGCCATAGCCATCTTGTGTATCCGTGGAAGAAGGGCCAAACGTATCGCCTCATGGCAACAGCAAAACCGGTCGGCAATGCCACTGAGTATGCAGGCTACTTCTGGTTCCCAGAGACCAAAACCTGGGGCATCATTGCCAAGTTTCGCGCTCCGAAAGATGGCGTCTATCTCAAGGGTCTTTACTCGTTCAATGAGAACTTCTGGGGAAACAACGGCAACCTGAAACGCGCGGCCGTGTTTAAGAACCAGTTTATTCAATTGGAGGATTGTTACTGGCAAGAACTCACCAATTCACTATTCACCTGAGATGTAACTTGAAAGGCAGATA
>JADZBW010000075.1 GCA_020851885.1 Fimbriimonadaceae bacterium
GTATTACGGGTTGGACCCCAAGACCGGATCTGACAAGGGGAGCGATACGCTCGGCAAACTTGCGATCAATATGATCAATCTCGGCTCAGGCTCGTCCCAGCCAAGCGGAGGTTCAAGGAAGACCAGCAGCAGCCCGACGGATATTAGCGCGCCCCTCTTGAAGAGGTTTAACAACGCGATTCGGTTCCTCGACCAGGGCCAAAAGAACTCGTTCCCGGCCGCTGCATTCAAAGGGATCGTCGTTGTTTGTTCGAATAACCAAATCTATGCCTATGATGCGGATCCAAAACGAGACTTGGATGGAGACGGCAACCCAGACGACGGCCTAAGAGACTTCTCGTTCGGCAGTAACGTCGATGTGATCTGGACCAGCAATCCACTTGCCGGGCCAATTTCAGCGCCGACATGCGTGGAAGTAGCCCAACCGGCCGCGGGCGTTCCCTCCGATCAGGTTCTGGTCACGCTGGCGGATGGCACCGTTGCCGCGTTCAATGCCTTTACGACAAATGCTACAGGCACCCTGTTGGCGGGGCCGTTCAATCCCGTCTATACCGTCGCACCACCGGCAACGGTCAATAGCGTGGATACGTCTCAGATTGGCCACGGCCCTTACGCACCGACAATCCACGAGGGCCTCGCCTATGTGGCGACGAACCCTGGAACCCCGAGTACGGGTCAAGTTTGGATGTTCGATCCCTCCCAGGGAGGAGCGGGCGGACTGCAAACCGGCGGCCAGCGATGGCTGGTGGGCGATCCAATCGCACCGACGATTCAGAATATCTCCGCGCCTCCAACCGTTGGCTACGTTCCCATTGCCGACAACTCCGGGGGCATGGATCGTATCGTTTATGTACCCACGCGACCCGGATCGACGATCGCAGGTCCCAATGCGGGCATCTACAGCCTTTGGGCGGGCGCTCGAGGCGAATCACCCATTTCCGCCGACGGGCTTAGCATCCCCACGAGCTTGACGGTAGTCACCCGCGCATCGCAGCGCGGTCTTTGGCTAGACCTCACGACGGGTTCGCGGGGCGTGAAACTCACGGTCATCAAGGCCAATGGCGATCCGCTGACGATCGCGGAAATGAACGCCTTGTTCACCGGCGGTGTCGTCCAGAGCTCGCCCGGCGTCCTTGATTTTGGCTTGACCGGCGCTTGGGATCCAACCTACGCGGTTCGCATCGACTACACGGTGGACTGGGGTCGAGGTCCCGCTGCCAGCCAGTCGATCGTGCGTGGAAGCATCTTCCTTCCCGATGATCCGAACAACCGCAAGCAGATTTTGGGCAGCATCGCCATGAGCCCGAGAGGCACGATCTATGTGGTTCATAGTTCGATGTCCGAAACCTCTTCGCTCGAAGGTGGCGCATTCTATGCCTTCCGAGAGCAGGGACAAGGCGCATTCAACTGTGTGATCCGTTACGATGCCTATCGAAGGCACACGGTCAATCTCAATCAAGCCCAGCCCGTTCAGGTCGCGGCGACGGTGAGCGATACCGATCAGTTGCTCAACCTCGCTCCCATTCTGGGTGGCACGGTCGACCGGTTGACATTCATGACCGGACCCACGGTCAGGGGCGATCTGGTCTATGCAGCCGCCAGTATGCGCAAAGCGGGTCCAGGCTTTACCGGCTTCATCCCCCATACGGTCTTGTTCGCGTTCAAGGCGGAACCCGAGGCACCAGAGATCCAGGTTGGAGACCTGCCTTCGGGATTCTCGCTGGTCCAGCCGGATATGGTGCGCAGCACCATCAAGAGCACGCCGACGGTGTTGAACGTCGCCGCCCAGGGGCAATACCAGTACATTCGCGAATCCGGCAAGATACGCTTCAATAGTCTGATGTCGCCCAATCGCGGCCAGATCAGCAGCGCGTTCAATCTGAGCCAACCGGTCATCGTTCGGTCAGGCGGGCGTCCGGACCAACTTGTCTATCCGGATGCATCGGCAGGGAGTCGGTGGTCGCCACTTTCATGGTTCACCATCTTCCATGGCATGGAGAATCCGGTCGGTCCGGTGGTTACCGGTGGCACCCTCTTCTTGGGCGGCGCGAGCGCTCTGCCCTACTTCATCAATTAGGTCGGCCCGCCGGTCTTACCACCTCCGGTATACGGAATCTTTGCCGGACTCAACGCAGATATCAGCGAGCGTGATCCATTCACCATCACCGATGCATCGCGGCCGTGGCTTCGCCAAGTTAATGTAATCCAGGATAACGGGGGCGGCGCAATCAAGGCGAATCCCAACATCCGGTGGCCTCAAAATCAGGGCATCAAGACCTTTGAAGAATGGGCGCTCCGAGTGACCCAGGCTTCGATGCAGCTGAATTCGAGAACCATGAGCATTGCGGCGGGCGAAGGCGGATTCTTTGCCACTGGCGGATTCCCCGCGGGCACCTACGGTGGCAATGGATTCTTCTACGGATTCAGCCGGGCCGACTTCGTGATCTGCGATGAGGGTCGTCTGGGCCGGTACGATCCGGCTGGCAACCCGGTTTTCGGGACCGACGTCACCGGCAGCTCCGGACCGGAAGCGAACATCGGATCTGCGCGCGGAATCAAGACGCTGCAGCGTCCGGCGCGCGCCTACCCGTTCGGGGTCAACGAGCTTGTCGTCGTCGATCCTCCTACGAACCGAATCATTCGACTCGATGGGGCCGGACACGAAGTCCGATCGATCGACGGCTTCCGGATGGACCCCGTCTCGGGGATCTCGCTTGCCGCGAACGAGCCGCTCACCCTCAATAATCCGAGGGATGTCGTCGCGTTTACTGAATTCGTGCGCAACCCAACGGGGGTCTCCAACCCGCAAGCGCTCGAGTATTGGGTGCATTACGTCATCGCCGACTCCGGGAATCGCCGAATCGTCGACTTGATCGACCGACACTACGTCGGTCCGAACCGCATCATCGGCGACGCGATTCTGGTTAACAACGAGCGACAGCTTGGAGTGCTCCGATGGCACAGCCCGGCGGAATACAGCGGCAAGCGATACGCCTACAGTTCGATTGCTCGCGCCGCCAACGTGGACAATCCGCGCCAGTATTGGTACATCGCCGGTATCGGCAATGCAACGCCGACGCGGGTGGAAGTCGGTCTCGATACGCCCGGTGGGACATTGCCCCGGGATTCTAGAGACGGCAACGGCGGAATGATCATCTTCAATCCGTTCCTTGCATCGCAAAACGAAGTCATCAACGACTTCACAATCCCGGCGATCGGCGCCAATGTCTATCTGGACCCAGCTACTGGAAATTACGATCCGAATCCAAGGCCGGCCATGGTCAAGAAGATGTCGAACTTGACATCCGTGACCGTACGCAACGTCCTTTTGGGAGTGACCCCGCTCTGGGCAGTGATGTTCACCGACGCGACCGGCGTGTACGAGATCTATCGGCCAGGAGGTCCAGGAACGCCATGGATTACGCGATGGATGATGCCCAATGAGGCTTATCAGGTCCTCAGGAATCGCCCCGGCGCTCCCGCGACGATCTTCGGAACGAACCCACTTGGATTGAGAGCCCAGTATGCGCGGCGGCTCGACTCGGGCGAGGTTCTGATAACCAATGGCTTCGTTGGCCGGCGCCAGGACGGATCTGATTTTGCGGGTGAAGTCGTCCAAGTGGATGGAACGATCGACCCGACCTTCGCGAATCCTGGGTTTGACTTCGCGAAACGGAATTTTGGCTTCTACTTTGGAAGCTTGAAGTTCGAGATTAACACGTTAACGGATACACGTAGCCTGTATCAGCCTGTTTTTGCAGATCGAAGGTAAAGGGGAATCTACTCGGTGAACTCGATGACATTGATGAAAAAGCTCTGGATGGGAACTCTGATCGGCGCAAGCTTTGCGTTTGCCGCCGTTTCGGGAGCACAAACCTTTCCAACGCTCGGCGGCAACAACGCCCGAACGGGTCAAAATGCGACCCCGAACATCAGCCATCCCGGCCGTGGCTTCTTGACATGGTTCCGTCCCAATGCGGGCGATAGTCTTTCTGGAGCAATCGTCCGTAACAATACGGCGATTGCGCCGAATGTCAGCTCGACCGGTGGTTGGCTTGCTTCGCCCGCGACCGACTCCGCTTCGTTCTTCTATGATCAGCCCAGCTATGGCGACTTAGCGTCCGACCAGGCAACGGGCGGGTTCTTCAACTGGGGCGGGTTCGATGGCCGAACGCCGGGCTATGCCTATACGACTACCGTGGCGGCGGGCAGCATCACCTATCCCACAGTCGGCGCAAGCCAATCTTGGACTTGGCAGTTCGACCCTCAGGCTGCGCCGATCAGCCAAGGCGGTGTCGGACCGGCATTCGCCCGGAACTATGCGCTCTATGTATGGCTTCCGGCCGGATCCACCGGCGCTGGGTTCACCCGACGCTATCCCCAACGATTCTATGTCTATCGCATTAATTACGGGCCTGGCGGCAGCCTGACCTATATCGACGTCGTCGATACTTATGCCGCCGGTTCCGGTTGGACGCGACTCGGCAATGGCGGTAAAGAGACCAATGTCATGTTTGGCTACGATGGCACGACGCCGGTCACGATTACCCTGCTGAACACCGTTCCCTACGATAAGGACACCCAGCAACTGACGGACAATCCGGGCACTTCGCTGGTCTATGCCGATGCCGCGATGGCGGTTCCGCAAGTGGGCGTCATGCGCGCCACCCCGACCGTCTCTTTTCTTGTTGGAGCGGCGCAGGGCCGTGCGATCGCCGCCGTCAATGAACTTTCGGTCGGCCTGAGAGATGGCGAGACCGTCACGGTCAGCCAGGGCGTCGTCAAGAGCTATAACTACGCAAACGGCGCGTTTGATACGGCGGCAACCGGAGTGCGGTGGACCTTCCGGCCCGCAGAACAAACGTTCACGACACCCATCGACGACCTTATCGCCACGAATGGTGGGTTTGCGCCGACGATCATCGGCGTTGGTACCGCTACGGGCCAGGCAACGACCTACCTCACCTCGCCATTGACCGTCGTCCCTGGTGGAACGGCGGGCGTCACTTACGCACCGACGTTGGAAGATGGACAGTACGACGTTCAGATCTACTTGTCCACGAGCGTTGTGGGTCAGGATTTTGGCCAAAACGTGATCGTGGAAGTCCGTGAGGGAGCCGTCGTCAACCAATTCACCCTGAACATGAATCAGGCCAGCCCTGGCTGGTACCGAATTGGGAACCGAAAATTCACCCACAAC
>JADZBW010000076.1 GCA_020851885.1 Fimbriimonadaceae bacterium
GCAACCACCAGTGTTGCCGATCACGCGCATCTATACGGAGACGGCCTCTTTGAGGGCATCCGCATTTATGGCAGCAAGATATTCAAATTCGATGAGCACCTGAAGCGCCTCTACCACGGGATCGCTTACTTGGGATTTGAGATGCATCTCGGCTACGACGAGCTTCGGTCGATCGTTCTGGACGTCTGCCGCCAGGCGGCCATTACCGATGGTTACATTCGCTTGAACGTGACACGTGGCACTGGCTTGGGTTTGGATCCGAAGAACATCGATCGCACGCCGAACGTGATGGTCATGGTCAATACGCTCGCCCTCTATCCTCCGGAAGCATACGAAACGGGCCTCCATGTGGTGACGAGCTCCTTTCGAGTGATTCCCGCGGACAGCCTGGACCCCCGAGTCAAGTGCATTGGCCGCTATGCAAACAACATTCTTGCCAAGCAGGAAGCCAATCGTGCCAAGGCTGGCGAAGGCTTGATGCTCAACCATCAGGGACAGATCGCCGAGTGCACCGGCGATAACCTTTTCTTGATTCGCGACGGGATTATCCGAACCCCGCATCCTTCATCAGGAATCTTGCAGGGAATCACCCGCGATACCGCGATCAAGTTGGGTCGAGAGGCGGGCCACGTGGTTGAAGAGACCTTCCTCACTCCAATGGATGTCTACACGGCCGATGAGGCCTTCCTGACGGGAACTGCCGCCGAGGTTATCCCGATGGTCTCGCTGGACGGTCACAAGATCGGGTGTGGAACGCCCGGTCCCATCACCGTCGAGATCATGCGACGATTCCGCGAGCACACCGCCACCGGCGTTCCATTTTGAATTGCGCCTGCACTGGTTGCGGTCGACAAGCGACTTTTCGAGTGCTCGAAAACGGCGTCGAAGAAAGGCTCTGCCCAACGTGCCTTACGGCGAAATACCGGTCTTTGGGGCTCGACGAGTTCACGAAGCTGCTTTGCCGGAACAAACCGCGAGTCGGCAAGTGTCCACATTGTGGAACAACCACCCAATCGGCGATTTCGACCGGTTGTGTGGGCTGCCCACTCTGCTATGAGGTGCTTGGCGACGCTGCCTGGCGTCATTTCGGTATAACACGCGGTAGCTGGCTGCCTCTGAGTTTGGGCTAAAGTTATGGGAATGAACATGAAGATCGGATGGAATGCGGGATTGTTGCTGGTTGTGGCGTTTTCACTCTCGGCCTGTGGAGGCGGTGGTGGTGGCCAAAGTATCAACAAGCCGCGCCTTCGATACGTCAATGCTTCACCCGACGTGAACCCACTTAGCTTTCTGATCGACGGAAGCATCAAGACAACTGGAATCGCCTACCTTGGCATTTCCCCGGCATTCGTCGATGAGGACGCTAAAGAATATGACATGGCGGTCCGTGAGGACGGAGAGTTGTCCGATCTCGATTCGGTGGTTACCGGATTCGAAAATGAGAAGGAGTACCTCGTTTGCGTGGCCGGCCTTAAGAACTTTGGTTCGGAGTTCGTCAAGCGCCTGCGACTGGTTACTCCGCAGATCGACCTAACGGCCCCGAACGGCAACAAATCGAGAATCTACGTCTTCCATGCCTTTCTGAGGTCTTCTGGTTTGGATACGCCGAACATCGACTTGCGAAACCCCGGAGACAATCCTCAATACAAAGTCGAGAACATTGCATTCGCATCGACTGGTAATCTGACCATCGATTCCTCGACCCAGACGTTTGTCGCGCGCCGCAACGATTCGGAAAGCGTGTATGCCACCCAGACATTCACCTTTGCTCCGGGTGGCATCTATCTCGCCATCGTGGCCGGCGTCGAAGGCCAGGTCGGGGTGCAGGCTCCAAAAATCGAGTTCATCAAACTCAACTGAAGTCTCCAGGCGAGCTCGCGTGAGTGAATCTCGAAACGTCGCGTATCTTCCTTGAAGTTGCCGCGCAAATTTGTCAGCGCGAGTGTTAAACTAGCTACCCGCGCATCTTTTGGAGGATCGCGCCCGTCTTCTCTATGCCTAATGACGCAATGCGAGACACGTTGGCCGAAAAGCGCTGGCTCACCGCCCTTGCCAAGGGTGATCCGCAAGCACTTGGAGGACTGTACGAGATGTACGGTGAACGGATATTCCGTTACACGCTTCGCATGCTCGGCAACCGCACGGATGCGGAAGACGCAACCGCAGAGACGTTCCTGCGGGTACTTCGCCGATCGGCGGAGTTGCGCGCCGACGGCGCCTTTAGGACATGGCTCTTCCGGATTGCCCGGAATCTATGCATCGACAAAATGCGGCAGCACAAACTTATGGAATTGCCGTCCGACGCCCATTATTCAGGTTCCGAGGAGCGTGCCACTTTGCGGGTGACCGTACACCAAGCCCTTGCGGATCTGCCGATAGAATATAGAGAACCGCTCGTCCTCTGCGATTTAGAGGATATGGCGGCGCGAGAAGCGGCGGAGATTTTGAAAATAAGCGTTCCTGCGCTTAAATCAAGGTTATACAGAGGACGTAGAGCCCTCCGCGACAAGCTGGGTGGAACCCTGGAGCGAACGTCTTGAACAACGTACTTTACAACAAACTCGTCGATCTGTACGCGGGCCGAGAATTGCCCGCCGAACTTGAAGAGCAAATGGAGTTGGCCGCCGAGCAAGATGCGGCACTCAAGCGCGAAATGTCATCGATGCGAAACGTCGTGGATACCCTGCATCAAATGGACAGCCCCGAGTACACCGAGGAATCCTACCAGCGTATCTTGATGAAGCTTTACGCCAGGGGCGCGGAGATTCAGACCCAAAGCCCCGAGCCATCCCACTTTCAGTATCACCTGCCTTTGCAAGGGTGATCGAAAACAATCGGCATCCTGATGAGGCCGGGCTGAAAACCGAGGCACGCCGACGCGGTCCGGTTTTCGGTCGAGGCCTCGCTGGGTGTCACAATGAGAAAACGTAAAAGACTATGAAGCTGGACTGCCCAAGAAGAGAATTCAACGATGCTGTAGCAAGCGCTGCTGCCGCTTCGAGCGTTCGCACGTCGGTGAACATCCTTCAGTATTTGAAGGTCGATGCCACAGACGCGGGGATTCGCGTCCTCGGGTGTGACGGCGAAATGTGGGTCGAGCGAAATGTGGCCTGCATGGTTTCAGAATCCGGCGCGGTGTGTCTGCAAGCCGGACTTCTTGCTCAGCTCGTCGGCTCCATGCCGGATGGTGATCTTCAACTGCATACGTTGGACGGCCATGGCGCGCTTCTCAAGCAGGGTGCATCGGAATATCGCCTGCAGACACTCGACGCATCGGATTTCCCCGAGCCTCCGAACTACGGTGGCGAAGGTGAGCTGACGTTGCCAATGAAGACCCTCCGTGAAGCCGTGGACTCGGTGATTTATGCGGTTTCTACCGACACGCACCGCCAAATATTGACCGGCGTTCTGTTCTCGTATGACGGAAGCACGCTCACTCTGGTCGCGACGGATACTCACCGGCTCGCCGTCAAGAAGCTCGACCAGCCTGGAATCGGCAGTGGGATCACCGCCGTCATCCCAGAAAAGGCCCTGAAGGCGATCAAGGCCCTGCCTGTGCCCGACGAAGACCAAGTCACTATTCGATTCGGTGGCGGCCGCCTTGGAGTCGAGGCGGGCGGCGCCAAGGTTGTGTCTCAGCTCTTGGCCGGCGCCTACCCCAACTGGGAGCGAGTCGTGCCCAACGAATCCACCCGCACGTGGAGCGTCGAGGTCGATCAGCTTGCCGAGAAAGTCAAGCGAACGATGATCCTCGCCCGCGACAATGCCAATCGCGTTCGCTTCCGAGGCTCCGAAGATCAGATTTTGCTCGCCGCCCGGTCCGAAGAAAAAGGTGAAGCCAAGGAAGAAGTTCCGATGATTGCCGACAACGGCGATGTCGAGATTGCTTTCAACGGCAAGTATGTGCAGGACGCACTCTCGCAAATGAGGGGACCTGGGGTGAAGATCGAGATGACCGAGAGTTCGAGACCGGCCATTTTCCGACCAGCCGACGCCGAGAACGACTACTTCTGCGTCATCATGCCAATGGCGCTCGCTTAAGTACAATCTCGCAATGCCCAGTCCATCTGACTGGGCTTTTCTATGGCCAACCTATTCGCCGGAAGCGCAGTGCTTGCACCCACAGGCGCGTTGGAGCCTGCTGTTCAGCACATGGAAGAGCACGAAGCATAGGCCACCGCCGACCGAAAAGAATGTGCTGACGACTTCCTCGATATCCAGACCATGGCCCGTTCCGCTGTGCTCGTGCCGAAAGACGAAGTGGCCCAAGACCACCATGAAGAGGCCCAGGGCAAAGACCATCGCAGGGCGATACGAATGATGTCGCCGCATCCCATGAAAAATGGCGATGATGGCGATGATCACGGCGATCGCCAAAAATGCGACATCGGCGAGCAAGCTGCCCATGAAACCGAACCCTGCGAAGGAAAGCAATCCAAGGGCCACGCCCGTCAACAAACAGTGGACGGCACAGATGGCGCTGGCATAGGTTCCCAGGCGATCAAAGTTCAAGCTCTTGAGCATGCCCGGATAATATACCCCAGGGGGGTGGCCTATCCCTGCTTGATCGGGACTACCAACCACGTTGATACTGTTTGGGAGCTTCGATTTTCGAACCTAAAATCGATGCCGCGCGCCGTGGCCAATAGGGGTCTCGGAGTGACTCGCGCGCTAGAAGGACCATATCCGCCTTGCCCATGCCAATGATCTCTGCCGCCTGCAAGGGATCGGTGATGAGGCCCACCGCTGCGGTGGGAATTCCAGCTTCCTTTCTAACTCGCTCGGCAAATGGAACCTGGTAGCCAGGTCCGACAGGAATTTGTGCCGCCGCGATATTTCCGCCAGACGAAACATCGATTAGGTCGACGCCAAGCTCTCGCGCGATTGCCGAAATGGCGACCGAATCCTCGATAGTCCAACCGTCGTCGACCCAATCCGTCGCGGAAACTCGGAGGAAGATCGGAAGCTCCTTGGGCCAAACACGACGAACCGCCACGATCACTTCCCTAATGAGACGGGTGCGCTTTTCGAAACTGCCCCCAAAGGCGTCGGTTCGCAGGTTCGATCGCGGCGAACAGAATTGGTGGAGCAAATAGCCGTGTGCCGCGTGAACCTCGACGGCCTTAAAACCGGCCTGCAGCGATCGCTTGGCCGCATCGGCAAACATCGCGATGATTCGTTGGATGTCCTCCAAATCCATCTCTCGGGGGACTCGGAAGCCATCTCCAAACGCAACGGGGCTTGGTCCAATGAGGTCCCAATCGAGATCAGTCAACGGTCCTCCCCCCTTCCAGGGGGCGGAGGTCCCTGCCTTTCGACCAGCGTGAGCCAGTTGCATAACGGGCACTGCGCCTTGCTCGCTGATGAATGCGGCAATGCCCGACCAGGCCTCCGCCTGCTCATCATTCCAAATCCCGGTATCGGCGGGAGAAATCCTCCCCTCTGGCGACACCGACGTGGCCTCGGCGACCACCACCCCCGCTCCGCCCACCGCTCGACTACCCAGATGCACCATGTGCCAGGCATTCGGGATTCCAACTTGTGCGGAATACATGCACATTGGGGAAACGCCAATGCGGTTTCTGATCGTAACTTGACGTAAGGTTAGCGGACTGAAGAGGTTCGGCTCGGAAGGAAATTCACTCATCGTGCACATCGACGCAGTCAGGGACGCTTGGAACATACCTCAGCCAGGCTCCTTTGTTCCATAATTCTCGAACGATGGAGGAATATCGCGACAACGACGTCCTGGAACTCCGATTGGAGCAGATTCTGAGCGCCTTGGGCGATCCAATCCGCCTCCGGATCATCCGCAAGCTGCTTTGCGAGGGGGAGATGCCCTGCCGCTGCCTATGCGATGGCATCCCAAAATCGTCTGCCTCGCATCATTTCCGCGTTTTGCGAGAGTCTGGACTGACCACCGCTCGCATCGTCGGTACAAAACGGCTGGTCAGTGTGAGGGTCGCCGCCGTGGAATCGAAGTTCCCGGGCCTCTTGGACATCCTCATGTCGGACGATGAAATGGCGCGCTCGAGAGGACTCGAACCTCCGACCCTCAGCTCCGCAAGCTGATGCTCTATCCACTGAGCTACGAGCGCGTGCGAGGAAAGAGGATACCCGATCAATGATCAGATCGACCAACGCCGAACACGCCCATCGGAGCATGCGGCAACCAGTTGATTGCCATCCGGAGTGAAGGTGATATTCAACACCGATGCCTCGCCCGCATCGAGATCGCGAACCGCTTTGCAATCGAGATCGATGAGTTTCACACGGTGACGCTCACCGGAAGCGACGAGTCGATCTCGCGGCGAGAACGCGACGGTGGGCAATCCGCGACCCGAAGGGATTTCACAGAGCTTCGCAAAGTCATCGATGTCCCAAAGGCTCAAAGTGTGAAGTTCCCGAGTCGCCACGAGCGGCGCCTTCGGGGCAACCGCCAACGCGTGAATCTTGTTCTTAACCGGCC
>JADZBW010000077.1 GCA_020851885.1 Fimbriimonadaceae bacterium
CTGCTCGGTGTACTCCATCGGCTTTGTGGGAGGAATTGCCGCCGCTTTCAAGTCCCTTGCCCGAGGGGAGATCGACGAGCAGACCAAGCTGATCTATGAGGCTCGCGAAAACGCTCTCCACCACATTTCGGAAGATGCGGCTGCCTGTGGAGCCGACGACGTCGTGGGAATCAAAACCTACGTTTACGCCCTTGGGGGAGGCGTGATCGAATTCCTTGCCATTGGGACGGCGGTCAAGAAGATAGCTGGGGTCAAGACCCTCTCCGACACGCTTCCCAGTCAAGCGGTGATGAAAGACAAGGACACTTTCATCAATACCGCCGAGACGATGATTGGACGAAACTTGAACGAAGGGACCAAAGGACGATAAGGCGCGGTCGTAGGTAGAATTCCCACAATGCGCATCGCCGATTGGGCGCGCCGCGTAACCGAAATACCAGCCCTTGCGGAGGTCCTGCAACCACTCGATGTTTCGTCCGAGTGGCGTTCGGTCGCGCCTGAGGCTCGGCCGTTTCTGGTCGCGGCGCTATTCCGGAGTCATCCCCAGAAACTCCTCATCGTTACTCCAAACTACGAGCGAGCCCTTGGCTGGCAAGCCAAGCTGGAGCTCTGCGGCGTGCCGCACGACCGCATTACCCAACTACCCAGCGGCATCTCCTCGTTGTTCGAGGATGCCGCTCCCGAGCACGTGGCGATGTCGGATCGTCTTGGCGCTTTGCGAGCCTTGGTCGGTGATGAACCTTGTATCGTGCTGGCGTCACCCCAAGCTGCCCTTGAGCGAACGCTTCCCCGCGACGTCCTTGCCGACTCCTTCATCGACGTTCGCGTTGGCGAAACGATCGACCCTGAGCGGACCATCTCCCAGTTTGTGAACCTCGGGTATGAGCCGCAGGATCCGGTTCGTCTGCCCGGGCAATACAGTCGCCGGGGCGGCATCATCGACGTCTTTGCCACCGGACACGACCTTCCCTACCGAATCGAGCTTTATGGCGATGAAGTCGAAAGTATCCGCCTCTTCGATCCTAACAACCAGCGCTCCGTCGGCCAAGTCGAGAGCTTGAACCTTGCGCCGTCTCGCGAGACTCTCTACACCGAGATCGACGAGGGCCTGAAGGAGATGCTACTGTCGACCGCCGAACGCGAAGCCACTTTTCTCGAGGATGATGCTGGCCAACGTCTTGAGGAACTGATCGCCGGCGATGCGGACGCCCTTTCTCAGCGTCTGTATTTCGATCGTCTCGATCTTTACCGACCCTTGCTTCACCCCGATTCAGGGTGCGCGATCGACTTGCTCGAAGAGGAAGGCCTCCTCATCCTCGACGAGCCGCTCGAATTAGAGACGATTGCCGTTCGGTCGGAAGAAGAACTGGCTCAGGCGCTGGCCGCAAGAACTGCCCGTGGCGAGGTTCTTCATGCTCCTGCCAACGACTACATGATGTCCCAAGAGCACTTGGCGAGCCACCGTCGCACACTTGCCATTACGTCGATGAATGCGATGCCCGAGTGGGTCGGTAGCCAGAGGGCGCACGATGTCGATGCCATGTCTCTCGAACCCTACCGGGGGCGGGCGGACGCGCTGGCCCTGACTCTCCGCAACTACATCAAGGATCAATTCGACCTGGTCTTCTCGTCCGACCAGCCGAATCGCGCCAAGAGCGTTTTGAGCCAAGCCGAGATCTTTGCGCAAGAGGAGTTTGGCGAGGAAGGCCGGCCCCAGGTGGTGATCGCGCTCGGCAACTTGGGTGGAGGATTCGTCTTTCCCGAGCTTAAGTTGGCCGTCGTTACCGATGCCGAGTTGTTTGGCGTTGCGAGGCTGAAACTTCCCCAGAAGCGGTTCATGGAGGGCGCGCCGATTGCTACCGTCCTCGACCTTCGACCGGGAGATTTCGTCGTCCACATCAACTTCGGGATCGGCGTGTTCCGAGGGTTGATCAAACGCGAGGAGCATGGCATCGAAAAGGAGTTCCTCTATATCGATTACCAGGCGCCGGACAAATTGTTCGTGCCCGCCGACCAGCTGGATCGAATCCAGAAGTATCTCAACCCCGGCGACGATCATCCGAAACTCAACAAGCTCACCGGCGGGGAGTGGCAACGCACCCTGGGAAAAGCCCGGGAGGACGCTAAGGAATTCGCACGCGACTTGGTCAAGCTGTACGCCAAGCGCACCGAAGTAACCCGGCGCTCCTTCCTACCCGACACACCCTTTCAGCACGAGATGGAGCAGACCTTCCCCTGGGTCGAGACTCCAAGTCAGATGCGGGCCATCAAGGACGTCAAGAAGGACCTCGAGGAGCCGTATCCGATGGACCGGCTTGTCTGCGGCGACGTGGGATTCGGAAAGACGGAAGTCGCGATCAGGGCTGCCTTCAAAGTTGTGCAGGACGGCCGCCAAGTCGCCGTGCTATGCCCAACCACGATCCTCAGCGAACAGCACTATCGGAACTTTCTCGAACGACTGGGATCCTTTGGCGTTCGCTTGGATATCTCCAATCGATTCCGCACCGCCGCCGAGAAGAACTCGATTTACGCCAAGCTCAAAAAGGGCGAGTTGGACGTCATCATCGGCACCCATGCCCTTCTTGGCAAAGGTATCGAGTTCAAGAACCTGGGCATGGTGGTCATCGACGAGGAGCAGAAGTTCGGCGTTAAGCAGAAGGAAATGCTCAAGCAACTTCGAACGGAAGTCGACGTCTTGACGCTGTCCGCGACACCCATCCCTCGCACCTTGAGCATGGCTCTGATGGACATTCGCCAAATGTCGCTCATCAACGATCCCCCTCCAGGTCGCCTGCCTATCCGCACCTTCGTCCGACCCTACGCGGGCGAGGTGGTCCGTGAGGCCATCCTGAGGGAGTTGGCGCGTGGCGGCCAGGTCTTCTACGTTTACAATCGGGTGGACTCGATTGGGCACGTCTATGAGAAGCTGAAGAAACTCGTGCCAACCGCCCGAATCGGAGTTGGGCATGGCCAAATGACCGAGACGGAACTGGAACCGATTATGGTCGGATTCATCAAAGGCGACATCGATATCCTCCTCTCGACCACGATCATCGAAAACGGCATCGACATCTCCAATGCGAACACATTAATCGTCGAGAATGCCGACCGCTTGGGGCTGTCCCAGCTCTACCAGTTGCGAGGTCGAGTGGGACGTTCGGATCGCCAAGCCTATGCCTACTTCCTCTATTCCGGCGTCCTGGATTCCACGATTCGAGCCGGTTTGATCGACCCGATCCGATCTGGGATGGACTCCCGAGCTCAAGCTGGCCACACTCCCGAGAACCCGCTGAAAAAGAAGAAGACCGTTTCGGAAGGAGCGATTCAGAGACTCCAAGCATTGCAAGAATTCTCCACCTTGGGTTCCGGATACTCCTTGGCTTTCCGCGACCTGCAGATTCGAGGCGCGGGCGAATTGATCGGGGCCAAGCAGAGCGGCACCATGC
>JADZBW010000078.1 GCA_020851885.1 Fimbriimonadaceae bacterium
CCTCGCCATTAACTTGCCGGCGTTGGGCACCGCCTTGCGATCCGCCCCCGATTCCTTGGCCAAGGCGATCCCAGTCTTCCAATACATGTCGCCATCATCCCGAACGTCGATGACCACCGCGTTCAGTTCGGTGCGCTTGATCATCGCCGCGACGGTATCCATCTTGCGGACGCTGCCAGCCGACCATGCCGTCAAGTAGATTCCTCGAACATGCTTGGGTCTCTCGAACGTCAAGAGAGCTGGTGTTGGAGCAGGGGGCTTGGTCGGTGCGGGGGTGGCAACCGGCTCTGGGACCAATTTAGGCGCATCAGTCTTGCGTGATTCAATTGCCGGCTGGCAGCCGATGACCGAGAGAGCGATGCCGATGACGACGAGATTGCGATGATTAGGAGACCGATTCATAAAATATTGGCGCTGGGCTTGGCCGCAGCATGGATGGGATGTGGCAAAGACGCATCCGTTACGGTCGATTCAGATCAAATCACAGGCAGGCTGCAATCCAAGATCGTCGCCGGGCATCTTCCCACCAACAAGGTACCGCCGAAGCGAGTCTCGAATCGCGCTGCCAACCCGGATGGTCTTGTGTTTATCGTCGAATACCACCATATACGGGACGGCAAGTCGACCATGGAGCGTTCCCCCGCCGATTTCCGCAAGGACCTCGATCGGCTTTTTCAGCTGGGATTTCGCCCGATCTCGATGAGCGACTATCTGAGCGGGAGGATTTCGATACCGGCTGGCGCATCACCCGTGGTGTTCACTTTCGACGATGCGAACCCCAGTCAGTTCCAGTTGAACTCGGACCTGAGCGTCGATCCGAGTTGTGCGATCGGCATCTGGCAGGATTTCGCATCGAGCCATCCGGACTTCCCGGTGAAGGCGACCTTCTTCGTTCTTCCGCAAATGTGGGGGCAGCCTGCGATGAGGTCCAAGAAGGTCGAAATGCTCGAGAATTGGGGGTGTGAACTGGGAAACCATACGACGACTCACCCCAATCTGAGGAAATTGACGGATGAGCAAGTCAAGGCGGAGATTGCGGGCGGGGCGGCGCTGCTGGAAAGGTACGGCGTGACGGGCCCCAACCTGCTGGCGTTGCCGTTGGGCATCTCGCCAAAGAACCGGCGCCTCTTAAGGGGCTTCGATCGGAACGGGCCGGTCGCTCTGAGGGCGACCTTCCTGGTGGGGGCAAACCCGGCTTTGCCTGTCGATTCCCCAAAATTCGATTCAACCAGGATTCCCCGGATTCAGGCGTGCAAAGGTCCCTACGGGCTGGATGACTGGCTCGATCAAGTGGAAAAAGGCAAGGTGAAGGTGTACGTGGCGCCCTAAAGGGGAGTTAAGGGCCATCCTAGCCACTGCGCCCGCCAATCCATTGGCCAATTACTCAGACGGGGCATCGTCGCAAAAAGCCGCGACTAAACAGAAAATGTCATTCCGTCGTATCCAGGTTGGCATCCGTAAGGTCGCATGGCCTCGATGAGTTCGGCATGAGAGCCGCCGTAATGGCTATGATGCGTGGTCATGACCGGGGTGGCGGCATCGATGGTCCCGATCTTGTGCATCCTCTCCAGCACCTCTACCAATTCGCAGAGCGCAAGATGCCCGTCATAGCCGCTGTCTTTGAGGCCATCGGTGCATTCGATCACCATTGAATCGAATTTCACGCCACTCAGGTAGTCCCATGTCTCATCGGGCCACCATCCGGTATCGGTCATGTAACCAAAGGTTCTTCCATCCTTGACGAAGACCAAGTTCTGGCACTCTTCTGGTTCAGCGTGCTTGGCGCGAACAGGGGTCATTTGGTAGTTGCCGATTTGGATGGTTTCGAACAGCTTCGTTTGAACGATCTCGAACGGCCAATCGGGATATCGAGATTCGATCAACCACTTGACGGTCGGATTGCTGTAGATCGTAAAGGGTGCGTACTCGTTAGGATTGAATGGGTAGAGCGCGTATTGGAGTTCGCTGACCGTGAAATGGTCCTCGTGGCTATGGGTGAAGATAATGTTGTCCCAATCGCAGGGACACAGTTGGTTCTGCTGAATTTGGGCCATCGTATCCGGCCCCAAGTCGATTTTGATGCAACCATCGATCAGCGCGGCAGCGCGAGTACGGCAGTCCTTGCTGCCCACCGAGATCGTGCGAGGGTCGATCCGGCATTCTGTAAAGATCGCCGGAATCCCATCGGCAGCTCCCGTGCCCAGTAGCTGAATGGTCATGGGTTGAAGTCGTTCAGGCTCCATACCACCAGACCGCTCAGGATCTTGGGGAAGTAGTAAGTGCTCTTTTGGGGCATTTTTTCACCCCCGAGTGCAATCCGCCTCATATCATCGACGGTAGGCGGATTCATCAGGAACGCGGCCCGGTTGCCTTCGTTGACCCATGTCACCGCCTCATGAGCGTCTCGAGTGTATCGAACGGAATCGAGACCGGAGACTTCCAGCAGTTGTTCGAAGATCACACTGTGCAATACGGTGACATCCAACTTCTTGAGATCGGCGCTGTGATCGCCTGGGACTAATCTGTAAAGATTCTCGGGCTCAAGCGCCTCCAAGACGTAGCCCTCGCTCCCCTCCAGAGCCAAGCCAAAAGCAACTCGGCCGCTATGCTGATCATGCTCGATGGCCTCCATCAGCCGACTGGCGTGAACTTCCTTGATTCGGAAGTGTTGTCCCAGCCTTTCGAACATCGTCGAATTGTCGATGGGGATTTGCGTCAGAACGCGGTGCGTCGGCAACAAGACCAGGCCCGGATCGGACATGGAACTGAGGGCCATCATCATGTAGTCTTCGGCAATTGGCCCGTCCTTTGGCCCCTGCGCCTCCCGGAAGGTGCAGGCCGTTTCGTATCGATGGTGCCCATCGGCAATCCAAACCTTTTTGTCGGCAAGCAGGTTTATCAGCTGTGCGCAGGTAGCGGGATCCGTGATCGGTTCCAGGCGCTGAAACGTCCCGTCATCGCTCACCGTCTCAACAGCACCCTGGACGGGCGAGTGAACGATGGACTCGTGGATTTTGCCATTCGGATCCTCGAAAAGGCCAAAGATACATTCGAGATGGGCTCTAGTTGCTTCGAGAATGCGCAGGCGATCTTCTTTGTGCTTCGGGAAGGTCTGTTCGTGGGGAAGCACGACGCCCTTCTCATAGGGTTCGACCTTGATGAGCGCGATGATTGAACTTCGGGTGAGTTCCCCCATGTGGGGAATCGTAAAGCGCTGGGTATACCGGTAGATTGCGGGCTGTCCCTCGAGCAGGAGGGCGCCGCTGCGCCTCCAGTCGGCAAGCAAAGCCGCACTTCTCGCGTACTTTACGTACTTGCTTCGGTCGTCTTCTTGGCTCTCCGGGAGGGTCAGATGTACGACGTTATGAGGATTCCGCGCGGCCAGACTGACGCGCATCTCGGGCGAGATCACATCGTAAGGGGGTGCGGTGAGTACAGCGAGGGTGCCTGCTTCTTCGCTGTAGCGAAGTCCCTGGAAAGGCCGAATTTCCGCCATAGAATTCAGGATACCAAGAACCACCCCCAACCGCTGGTAGACTCAACCTGGTGTCCTTTCCGCTGCAACTAAAGGCCTACTCCGAGCCGGTCGACGCACGCCTCCGCCAACTGTTGCCTTCGGTAGAAACGCCTCCTACCGAACTCCATGCCGCCATGCGGTATTCCTGTTTGGCGCCCGGCAAACGGTTGCGACCCGTCCTTTGTATGGTTGCGGCGGAGTCGGTGGGCGCCGAAATCCACTCGGTATTGGACGCCGCATGCGCGATCGAAATGGTCCATTGCTTCTCTTTGATCCACGACGATCTCCCGGCAATCGACAATGACGATCTCCGGCGCGGGGTGCCAACGCTCCACAAGAAGTACGGGGAGGCGATGGCGATCCTGGCCGGGGATGCGCTTTTCGCTTTGGCCCTTGAATCACTCTCGCGTTCCGATCAAATGGCCGAACGGGTGGTGCGAGCCGTCCAAATCCTCACCGCCGCTTCCGGCTCGGGAGGGTTGGTGGGTGGCGAGGTGGTCGACGTCCTTTCGGAGGGCAAAGCCGTCGACGCGGTGACGTTGGACTTCATCCACCAGCGGAAGACGGGGGCGCTCATCGGCGCCGCCTGCGAGATTGGGGCGGTGCTTGGTGGCGCCGATCGGGAGGTCTCGAAGGCCCTCCACCTCTTCGGTATCCAGATCGGACTTGCCTTTCAGATTGCGGACGATATTCTCAACGAGACATCCACGGCGGAGCAGCTTGGTAAATCTGCGGGAAGCGACCGTGAACGGCAGAAGGCGACTTATCCCTCACTCTATGGTTTGGAGCAGAGTCGTGAGAAGGCGGAATTCGCGGTCGAGGGGGCCTTGGCGGGGCTTCGCTCGATGGGGATCGTCCACCCCCATGTCGAGGAGCTTGCCTACTACGCAATCCAGCGTCTTCAGTAGTCTTGGAGTTCGTCTTCCCAAAGTTATCCACATTTTCCAAAATTCGCGGCGTTTCATGGTCTCGTCGCGTCTTGGTTGACAGCAGTCCTTGGGGCTGACCCATGGAGTCCATTGCATGAGACCAGAGAACCTATTCGAGAATCAAGCAACCATCAAAGTCCTCGGTATCGGCGGCGGCGGCAGCAACGCGGTTAACCGGATGATTGCCGAGGGCGTGGCCGGTGTCCATTTCATCGCGATGAACACGGACGCCCAGGCGCTCAGCCTCTCAAACGCCCCGCTGAAACTCCAACTCGGAGAGACCTTGACCCGGGGACTGGGGGCTGGCGGCGATCCTGAAAAGGGCAAAGCGGCCGCCGAGGAAAGCGAGAAGGCGATTCTCGCTGAGCTTGAAGGTACCGACATGGTCTTCATCACCGCCGGTATGGGCGGCGGTACGGGAACCGGCGCCGCGCCGGTCGTGGCGGAAATGGCCCGCAAGCTTGGAATCTTGACCGTGGGTGTGGTCACCAAGCCGTTCCTCTTTGAAGGGCCGCGTCGCAAGCGGCTAGCCGAGGAAGGCGCCGCCCGACTTCAGGAGCATGTCGACACGCTCATCACCGTTCCCAACGACCGGCTGGTTGGCTTCGTCGAGAAGAAGACGACGATGCAGCAGGCATTCGCGGCGGCGGACGACGTGCTGCGACAGGGGGTTCAGGGTATTTCGGACATCATCCTGCTTCCTGGAATCATCAATGTGGACTTCGCCGACGTTCGATCGGTGATGAGCAACGCAGGGGTCGCGTTGATGGGCCTTGGCAAGGGGATCGGCGACCAGAGGGCGAGAATGGCAGCCCAGCATGCCGCCAATTCACCGCTTCTCGAGACCAACATCAACGGCGCGAAGCGATTGCTCATCAACATCACGGCTGGTCCCGACTTCAGCATCGGAGAAGCGCACGAGGCGATGGAGTACATCCTCCAATTCGCCGATCCGGAGGATGCCGATATCATCATGGGTCATGTGATGAAGGATGGAATCGAGGGCGAGGTGCAAATCACCTTGCTCGCCGCAGGGATGGAGCCTTCTGGGAAGAGTATTCGCAACGAAGACGTGTTCTTCCAGCCGAAGTCGGTCGAACAGAGCCAACCGCCGCAGGCGATGGCGGGCGCCGCCGCAACATCCGTTACGAACCCGATCGGGTTGGATGAAATCGACCTCGACATACCCTCCTTCCTGCGACGCCAGCGGGGAGGATCCGGTTAACCCTATCTAGACTTCTGGCCAACTCGTCCCGACCGCGATCGGGAACGAAGACACTGGTCCATCGTTAGCCCCTCGGATATCGAGGGGCTCTTTTTATGTCATTTGAAAGTGGCCCGAGTAAATAAGCTCGGCGGTCCCTTCGATCGTGAGCGGGGCGTTCCACTTCGACATCGACACGACGATATCGCCCCCCGGATTGTGGACGACAACGTCGCCGCCAGCCCCGATCCTTCGGAAGTGGTCTGCCGCCGCGGCTGAACTGCCCGTCCCGCAGCCCAACGTTTCACCAACCCCTCGCTCCCAGATCCGGATTTCGAGTTCCCTGGGACCGATTGTACGAGTGAAGATGACGCTGGTGCGGTCCGGGAAAATCGGCAAGTTCTCGATCTCCGGACCGATTCGTGCAACCTCACGATCGGAAGGCAACTTCTCCACCGGGATGATTGAATGAGTGCTACCGGTCGTCAAGGCGCTTCCGATGTATTCGACGCCGTCGATCGTGCCAATGAGGTCGTCGTAGATCTCATCTTCCGACTGCACGGGAACCTCTTCCGGGTCGTAGCTTGCGATTCCCAGCGTGGTGCGAATCCTCCCGTTGGAGAGAACTTCGGCCAGCACCGGCACATCGCGGTGCAAGAGGGTGAACTTCGGGCCAACGAGCTTATTCTCGAATGCGAATTTTGCCGCAATTCGCAGGCCGTTTCCGCAAAAGTCCTCCGTCCCGTCGGGATTGAACATTTGAAGTTCAGCAAGGTTCTCGCCGCGCTTTCCAAGGACCAAGATTCCGTCTCCACCGATGCCGAACTTCCGATCCGCCGCTTTGATGGCGAGCCGTCGGAGGTTTATTCCGGCGGTGTCCTTCTCCCTGAAGAATGGAAAGTCATTGCCGATGGCTTGGTATTTCCAGAATGGAATCATGCCGTTAGGGAGTGTAGCCGACTGGATTCGCTACAAAGTCGCTGCCCCCAAAACTAGGTCAGAGGCTCTAGGTAACACTCCGCGGAGTTCACCGTTTCTCGGTACCAAAGCCCATCTGGACAGACCAGCGGGAACCACCATGCGCTGGGTCGCAGACTGGCCCGGCCGAGGCCCTTCGAGGCGATAATCGCATGCCTGATCAGGCGCATTCGTTTGAGTTCTGCCTCCAGTTCGATGCTTCGGCGTCGGTCGTGGATCTTGAGGACTTCAGGGGACTGGGCAATTCCACGCTGTTGCCGCATCAGATCGCGAGTTTGAGCCCTAACTTGTTCCATTTGGACGATGGTGTCCTCGATCGCGGAATCGAATTCTGCCCGCTTGGCCAGGTCGACTGCCGAGGCATCCTTCTCAAAGATGAAAGATCGGAAGTGATCGCCTTTCTTGAGTTCCAAATCAGCCCGACGGGCTCGCAAGGATTTGATCTC
>JADZBW010000079.1 GCA_020851885.1 Fimbriimonadaceae bacterium
CCAGGAGTCTCACTACACCATCCACACATGGCCGGAACATGGGTATGCCGCCGTCGACCTGTTCTATTGCGGAGGAACCGTCAAGGTCCACAAAGCAGTCGACGTGCTTCGCGATCGATTCAAACCGGAACGGATCAAGTTCTTGGTTGTCCGGCGAGGTCTGCAAACCGAAGTCGGTCGTTAAACGATTTATGTCGGAAGGGGGTGAGCCAACCTGGCTCACCCCCTTTTTTTCGTATTGCGGCTTATCTGAGAAGGCACTTCAGGTTCCAACGCTCAAAAACCTCGCAAAAAACACAAAGATTGCCTGAGGACGCATCAAGAATCGACCAACATCTTCACTAGGCCAAACAGGACCTAGGAGGATTGCGGGCACGATGCCGTTTGTTGTAGGTGGAATCGCTGCGATGGTTGCACTTGCCGCTGGCGTCATGGCTCATGTCGATCCGGTCTCCAGCCTGGTGAGAGCTTTGCTCGCATTTATGCTGGGATGGATCGGCGCCCAAGTGTGGCACGTCATCCTTATCCTGGTCGGACAAAATCGTCTCGCTGGATCGATCGAGCAATCGGAACTCGATCAGCAAGAACGACCGGCGGCCTAGCGTAAAATAGGATCGGGCCAAGAGGATCAAATGCCGCTTTCACCAGAACAATTGAACCGTGCATGGAGAGAATTCAAGGTGGAGGGCCACCCGACCGCGCGGGTTGAGTTGATCAACCACTATTCGTACCTTGTCAAGATCACGGCTGGCCGATTGGTCACCAGCCTCCCGGGTGGTTTGGATCGGGAGGACCTGGTCGGTGCCGGCGTCATTGGATTGATCAAGAGCGTCGATCAATTCGATCCCAGCCGCGACGTCAAATTCGAGACCTATGCGATCGCCCTGATCCGTGGCGCCATCCTCGAGATGCTGCGCGACGAAGACTGGGTGCCCCGCTCGATTCGCGAGAAGCTTAAAGGACTCGACAAGGCGATGTCGGCCTTGGAAACTCGACTCGGCCGTCCAGCCAGCGAGCGTGAAATCGCGGAAGCGATGGGAGTCACCGTTCCCGAAGTCAATGAACTGCTCGTCCGCTTGGGCCGCACGAACATCTACTCGCTGGACGACATCCTTGGGACGAGCGATAGCGATGATCAGATCCATTTCGTCGATCTCATTGTCGATGAGAACTCCAACCCTGGCGGCGAAGTCGAAGGCAAAGAGATCCGGCGCATTCTTTCGGCAGGCGTCGATAAGCTTCCGGACCGAGAGCGGCTCGTGGTCGCTCTTTACTATTTCGAAGGTCTTACGTTCAAGGAAATCGGGCGCGTGCTCGGGGTCTCCGAGTCCCGCGTTTACCAGCTTCACACTCAGGCGATGACCAGACTGCGCAACTTCATGCGCTCGGAGGGGGCCGTCCCAAGTCGATAGTGGACGCCCAAGGGGGCGAAATGTCGAGCGTCGATCGAATTCAACCCATCGCTCCGACGGTCCTGCAATCGCAGCCTTCGTCAGGCGTCCATATGCGCAAAGAGGGTCGCGGCCAACAGCCCGACCAGCCCAAAAAGGACTCCCTCGAACTCCATGAGGAAGTTCTCGAAGACGTCGAAGCAGAGGTTCGGCCGGTCGAAGACGAACCCGAACATCGTCTCGATCTCACGGCATGAACGCCCTTCGACGAGCTTCTTAGACTCAACTTGCCTACTTCGGCACGTTTTTTGATCTTCTCGTGTTGATAAACCTGGCTGGGCTCCCCAAAGAGCCTACGGTATTCTATTGTCCAGGAAGTCGAGGAGAGAATTTGAGCAGGAAACCTCTAGTTTTGATTAGTCTGGCCGCATTGGCCATCGTGGGCTGTAAGGGCGGCGACAGCGTCGGCGGTGCCAGTGGCGACGTTCTCGCGGTCGTCAACGGTGAGTCGGTGCCGATGATGGACTACTACCGAACCATGGAACGGTCACAATTGGTGACCGCCGTTGTCAATCCAAACCAGTTGCAGGTCGATCCGGCAACGCGGGTGCCACCGGTTCAAGTCATGAAAGTGCAGGTGCAGCCCTCACTTGGCCTTCAGGCACTCCGTGACTGCATCTACAATACCGTTCTCAAGCAGCGCGCCAAGGATCAGGGGGTCTATCCGACCGACGATGCCGTGCAGAAGGAGATCGAGTTCCAACAGAAACGAAACGCGAACTTCGTCAAGGACTTGAACACGAACGGTTTCACCGTCGAACAGATCAAGAGCGAAATTGCTTTGGTGCTTGCCAAGTTCAACTTGCAGACGAAAGGCGCCACCGTGACGGCCGCCGACGTCGACACCTTCATCAAAGATAACGCGAGCAAATTCACAGTTCCCGCCCAAGCCGCGCTCATCATGATCGAGGTGCCGGACGAGAAGACGAGAGATCTCGCCCAGAAGGAGATTGCCGAAGGTCAGATGTTCTCGGCGGTCGCCCAACACTACAGCATCCAGGCGAATGCCAAGGCGCTGAACTACCGGTACCCGTCCGTAAATGTGCAAGACTTCCCGGCGATTCTGCGCACCCTGATCGACAAGACGAAGGAGTTTGCGGCTACCGGTTGGCAGAAAGATCCAACAACCAAGCACTTTGTCAACTTCTATGTCGAGCGTAAAGTGCCGTCAAAGAAGATGACGATCGACGACACGATCAAGGAACTGGTTCGCCGAGAACTGCTCACCAAGAAGGGTTCGGACGCCAACGACCTTAACAAGCAAATGGCCGACGCGCTTAAGGCTTCCAAAATCGAGATCAAGGTCAAGTACCTGGATGAACCTTGGAAGAAGGCCTTCGCCGAGCTTTCGAAGACGAAGGATGAGCCCAAGACCGACGACAAGGCTACTCACCCCAAGTAGCTACCGAACAAAAAGAAACGGCCCGCTCGAATTTCGAGCGGGCTGTTTCTTTATGTCTAAGTGATTAAGCGGTCACTTGATACATCTTATGCAGTTCGTCGCAGAGCGACTTGCATTGCTCTTCCGTAAACTCGTCAGTGCGGATGTATTCCTCGAGCGCTGTTTCGAGTTCATCGAATTTCGGTGAACGCCAGCAGCCAAGAGGGGGCTTGCTTGAATCTAGTTTCGTCAAGGTGAGACGAATCTCATTGCCGGCATCGACCCCACAGAGGCCGTGCTTGATCAGGTCCTGAATCGACGTATAGACGCCGGTTACTTGGGAACGGCCGGAAGTGTCCACTTCCTCCACAACCCAATAGAGTCTTCGAAACATCATTGTTTATAAGGTCTCCTAGCTTCGTCGTCGAGTCCCATTTGTTGAGCCTTGACGCAATCCTATATTCAGTTTTGCACTATTTGGACGGCATGAACCATGCCATCCGTTCCAATTTACCGAACGTTCTCATCAAACAACTCGATCTAAGCCGTCCAGACATACGGTTCAGCATCGGTGAGAACTCTGCCACTTGTCTTCTGAGCTTCCAACAGATAGTCGGGCAAAGTGAATA
>JADZBW010000080.1 GCA_020851885.1 Fimbriimonadaceae bacterium
GAGGGCATTCTCCGCGAAGCACGAATTTCTCCCGCCGGCTTGCAAGACGCCTGCGTGTATTCCGTGCTTCGTCGGGATTGGGACAACCGCACAACTACTTAAACAGAATCTTATCCAAGCCGACGACGAACCCATTCAGACCTCGGACCTCACGCACGGCCAAGGCGACTCCCTTCATAAACGAGGCTCGATCCATCGAGTCGTGCTTGATGGCGAGTACTTCTCCGGGACGGCCGAACAAGACTTCCTGATGGGCCACCAACCCGGGGAGGCGAACCGAGTGAATGGGCACATCTTTGTACGTGCCGCCCCGGACTCCCTCGACCTTGAGGATCGGTCGTGGCTTGCGAGTCGGAGCATCTTGGCGCGCCTCTTGGACCATCTCAGCCGTTCGCAGGGCGGTTCCACTCGGGGCATCTTCCTTGCGGTCGTGGTGCAACTCGACGATCTCGCAATCTGGCATCCATCGAGCGGCCATTTCGGCGAAACGCATCATCAGGAGGGCCCCGATGGCGAAGTTCGGAGCGTAGAGTCCAGGGGTACCCGTTTCCTTGCACCGAAGGGTGATTTCCTTGATGTCGGCATCGCTGAGGCCGGTTGCGCCGATCACGGGGGCGATTCCCCGTTTGAGGGCTGAATCGGCATGTTGAGCCGAGCCGCTGCCGTGGCTGAAGTCGATCAAAACGTCGACTTTCGTGGAATCGAGGGCGGCGCCGAGTTTGTCTGAGATCGCAATTTCTGGAGCCCGGCCTCCGGCAACGGCTCGGCAACTCTCCCCGACATGCTCGCGATCTACGGCAACGACGATTTCAAGGCCAGGCTCCTGGCTGACCGTCCGTAGAACTTCCATTCCCATCCGTCCTGCGGCGCCAATCAAGGCGATTCGAATTGTTCCGTTCTCGTCCATTTGTTTCGACTCCTTGCAATCCGTGGTCCTCAAGGACCGTTGTCTTCCATTCGCTGCATCACGGTGGCGCCGGATTCAATTCTCCATGGCATGCCACGCTCATCGAGGTACGCGATCGACGTTCTCTCTCCGAGCGTCTCGACGACATGAGCGGAGACGTCCTGCTTCCCAACTTTCAAGTTCTGCCTGCCTCGGTAGACGATCGTCTGGAGATCCCAAGCCAAGGTATCCATGTTGAACAAATAGACCTTGACCTGAGTACCGGCCGCCGGTTGGTTTCTTACAAACCAGAGTTCGCTTGCGTTGGCTCTTGGCGCGGTTTCCACAAGTGGGATCGATCGGGTTTTGCGTTGACCGCCGTCCAACAGGACCAAGTTCGCTCCGAGCTTGTCGAAGGTCGCCACCGTCTGCTTTTGGAGCTTACCGCCAGGAATGATCGATTCCATGAACTTCCGAACGGGCATTCCAGACTTGTCGTACAGATTCTGGGAACGCAGCGTGAGTTGCTTGTGGAATTCGATCTTCAATTCGACGGTCTTGCTGCCGTCCGGGTTGATCTTCTGCGACATGGAGACGGTGCCGACGCCTTTACCGCCGACTTGGAGCGACATCTTGATCTGGGCCGCCGCCGGCTGAAAGCAAAACAGCAGGCATGCGCAATAGAGCCACTTCCTCATTGCCCCTCCAAAATGAGGTTTGCCGCCATCAATCCCGATTCGAAGGCCCGCTCCACCCGTCCCGCGCTCAGGCCATCTCCAGCAAGAATGACTCCGGGTTGGTCCCGATTGACGCTCTCGAAGACCGCGACCGTTTCCGGCTGCGAATATTTCCAACGTTTGGTATCGATCTCGACGGGCTCCCGGAATTCGGGGCCGAATAGCTGGGCTACGTAAGGGAGGACGTCCTTCAGGACGACGTCGTCTTCATTCTGGTAGTGGTCGTGGCTGTATCCGGGGCTTAACTGGACGAGGACGGCGCTGCCGCCCTCCGGAGCGCGTCCGGGCGACTTCGTGGATTCCAAGCAGACCCAGGTCATCGGGTGGCGCTGTTCAACGTCGATGATCGCGTGGTAAGGGGTGTCAGGCAGCGGCTTGTCATAGCCCAACATCAAGGTGATGCAGCTCCGGTAACGCGCATTGGCCACCGGGCGGCTCTGCCCGATCGACCAGAGAAGCAGCGAAGTCTGGGGAATGGGGGGCGTCAAGATGAGACGATCAAAGCGGTCGTTCTCGATCTCGTAACCGCCGTCGACCTCCTTCAGCTGGTCGACCTGGGTGTTCAACCGAACGTCGAGGCCCTCGGCCAGGAGTTTGGCGAGGTGATTGCAACCGCTCCGATAGGCATACCGCGGAACGCCATTTCGCGATGAATCGCCCGGCTGGACTCTGAGATTGACATGGGTATAGATCGGCTTTGTGACTTCGATCAACTCGGTCGTATCGAGTTCTTTGAGCATCACGGATTCGATGCCCATACCTCTGGGCGCGATGCTGGTGGCCCCGGTATCGAAAGTGTAGCTCCCGACTCGGCGCGTCGCCAACCGCCCCCCGACGCCACGCGACTTCTCGAAGAGCGTTACCGCGATGCCAGCCTGATGGAGCGCTCGTGCGGCCGCGAGGCCGGATACGCCCGCCCCGACGATGCCGACCTTCAAGCCGCCTCCGTGGCCTCTCGTTCGGACATCAGCAGCGCGGCGCACTCCATCCCGCTTCGAATCGCCCCGTCGATGCTGGAATTCTCCGTGAACTCACCCGCCCAGTAGAGCCCGTTCGTCGCGGTCGAATTGTTGGGGAGCTTTTCAGCGAATCCCACCGCCTGAACCATTTGCGCGTAAGAAGATCGGTAAGCCTTGATGAACCGCCACATGTTCGCTCCCTTGGGTGGCGCCCACTCGCCAATTTCCGCTTTGGCGATTTCGGCAAGTTCCTCATCGGTTTGACTAGGATCGCCAAGGATCGTTGCGGAGGCGATGTGTTTACCGCTCGGAGCGTAGGAGGGGCAGGCGCTGCTCAGGGGTGCCACATGGTTGACGAGCCCATCGCCTGAGCCATTCACCACCAAGTAAGCGCCATCGACCATCGGGGTTGGCGTTTCAAAGTAGAGAGTGCAGGATGACTTCCCGCCTTCGACGGTTGGTTGGCCCGCCAGGCGTCCGGCGACATGGGCGTCGGTTGCGAGGACGACATGACTTGCCTGGATTTCCTCAGTGGTGTCGAAACGGACACCGCACGCGTGGCCATGGTCGTCTCGGAGGACTTCGCTGACCGGGTTGCCAAATCGATATAGGTAGCGAGGGATATCGGCCGCGATCTGCTTGGCGATCGCTTCCATGCCTTCTGCCGGAAGCACCGTATCCCCTTGATTCAGCATGCCCCAGATAAACAGAAACTGTCGAGAATCGAACTTCAATTCAGGATCGAGGA